>DBEXKF010000178.1:0-15575 GCA_048175045.1 Collinsella sp. | reverse complement strand
ATAGCCCACGACGTCGCCCGATTCCGTGCGCACGTCCATACCGACCCAGATGATGCAATCGTCCAGGTTGATGTCGAGGCGCTTGGCGGCGGCGGCATCGTATGTGTCCTTGACGTCATCGACCGCAATGGCGCCCTCGTAGACACCAATGGCGTCGAGCGCTACGAATCGGTCGGGGCGCTCGATCATACCCGCGATATCGGACTGGCGGACCATAAAGCCGACCACGCGCGTACCGCCCGGGGTAAAGACCGGAAAGTGAATCTTTCCGAGCTTTTTAGGGCTGCGCGGCGTGCCGTCCTTTTTGGTGCGCTTGTCCTCGGTAGGCTTGCGATAGATCTTGGCGCCGACAAAATCCCCGGCGCGCATTATGCCTCGGTCGAGGGCTCCGCAGCCTCGGTATCAGCCTCGACGGCGTTCTCGACCACGACGTCGGCGGCAGGCGTCACGTTGCCGCCCGAAATGGCGTCGTTGAGCTGCTCGCGCAGCTGGTCCATGCGCTCGCGGGCCAGGTCGACCTTGGCGCGCAGGTCGTCGGTCTTGGCGTCGACCATCGGGCCAAAGTCATTCACCGCAGCACGGGCCTCCTCGGCGCTGTGCTCGTAGGTGTCGCGCATATTGTCCCAGGCGTCGTTGGCGATATCGGCAGCCATGGCGCGGGTCTCGGCGCCCGAGCGCGGGGCCAGAGCAACGCCGACAATAGCGCCGGCAGCGGCACCAAAAAGTGCGCCGGAGACAAAGCTGAAAGTCTTACCCATGATCATTCCTCTCCTGCGGGCACGTCGGTGCCCACCGTTTGAATGCTGTCCATTATACCCGCAGCGCATCACTTGCCGCTCCGCTCATCTGTGTACGGCAAAGGCGCAGGTACGTGATGGTGATAAACGCGTAGGCCTACTCCTGAGGCATAGCCGGCATGGCCACCGTGGCACCCGGGTCCTCGCCGGCGCCGTCCACGAGCGGCAGGCCGCCCTCATGCGCAGGTCCTGCCGGAACCGTCGCCGCACCGCCAAAGACGGCAGCGGAGGCCTCGTGGTTCTCGGCAACCGCACCCTCGGTATCAATCGCCACCTGGGGCTCGTCGTCAAAGTTGGGGACACCCTGGGGCTCGGTGGGAACGGGCTCGGCGGTCGCATCGGCAACGGGCTCGGCGTCGACCGGCACATCGCCCTCGTCAGCGCCCTCGTCCTCGGCAGCATCTTCGCCGTTCGCAGCGGCGACGGCCTCGTGAGGATCCTTGCCCTCGGCCTCGGCGCGCATGCCCAGCACCAGGTTGCGCAGGCCCGCGACCGTGCCCTCCACGTCGGGGGCAGGCTGGTCGGCGTGCAGATAGGCCCAGTCCATCATAAAGGTGGCCGAAGACAGCGCACCGATGGCCAGCGCGTCGTCGGGGCACGAAAGCTCAACCTCAAAGACGCGCTCGTCGTGCTCGCTTACGCGCGTGCGGCCGCACGAGATGCTACCGGCAAGACCGGTCTCGTTCATGAGCTCGACCGTCACATGCTCCAGCAGGTGGCAGAGCTCGGTCTGGCCCATACAGTCCTGGAACTCGCGACCCGAATCGCCCAGGCACAGATGCTTGGCAATCGCGGGCACCAGGTAGTACACGCGCGCCGTGGCCTCGATATCCTCCGAGGTCATGAGCGGCATGCCGGGGTTCACCAGCACGTGCGCGCAGATCTTGTCCTCGCTGACGGTGACCTTAAGGATGTTGAACAGGCCTGCCATAACTCTCCCCTACTCTTCCTTGTCCTACTCGTCGCCGTCGTGCGGATTCGCAGAGCCCGTACCCGGCGTCGTCGGCTCGTCTACCGAAGACTCGGAATCTTTCTTATCGGTTTCGGCCGGAGCGATCACGCGAATGAGCGAGATGCGCTGGCCACGCATCGACTGCACCTTGAACTTGTACCCCGCAACCTCAAATACCTCTCCGATGTCGGGCACCGAGTCGCAAAGCTCCAAAATCCAGCCGGCGATGGTCTCATAATCATCGCTTTCCTCGAGCGGCCAACCAAGCTCAATCGCGTCATCGCACGAAAAACGCCCATCAACGAGCCACTCGCGGCGCGAAAGGCGCGTGAGATACTTGTTGTCGGGGTCGAACTCGTCCTCGATCTCGCCGACGATCTCCTCGACGATATCCTCGATGGTGATAATGCCGGCCGTGCCGCCGTACTCGTCCACGACCACCACGATCTGGTCGTGCGAGGTCTGCATCTCGGACAGTAGCGGCAGGATGTCCTTGGTGTCGGGCACAAAGGTGGCGTCGCGCAAAAAGCCGGCGATGGGCTGGTCACCCTTGCCGTCGAGCGCGGGTTGGATCAGGTCCTTGATGTGCGCAATGCCGGCGACGTTGTCGGGATCCTCGTGATAGACGGGGATGCGGCTGAAGCCGGTCTGGCGCATGGTGGACAACACGTCGGCGACCGTCTCGTCGTCCTCGCACATGGTGGTGTCCACGCGCGGCACCATGACCTCGCGGGCAACGGTGTCGCCTAGGTCGAAGATCTCGTGGATCATGCGCTTTTCCTCGTCGAGCAGGTCGTCCTGCTCCGAGACCATGTACTTGATCTCTTCTTCCGAGACGTTTTGACGGTCGTCGGCGCTCTTGATGCGCAGAATACGGGCCAGGCCATCGGAGCAAGCGCCGGTCAGCCACACGAGCGGACGGGCGATCTTTTGGAAAAACGACAACGGCCCCACGACCTGCTTTGACACGCCCTCGGCATTGGCCAGGCCGATGCGCTTGGGGACGAGCTCGCCGATCACGATGGACACGAAGGCGACCGCGACGGTGATGATGACCGGCGCCAGGCCGCGCGCGATGGCGGAGAGCGGCGCGATGCCAAAGCTCATGAGCCACGTGGCGAGCGGGTCGGACAGACTCGTCGAGGCGACGGCGGACGAGGCGAAGCCCACGAGCGTAATGGCAACCTGGATGGTGGCGAGCAGCTGGTCGGAGTCGGCAGCCAGCTTAATGGCACGCTCGGCGCGCTTGTCGCCTTCCTCGGCCTCGTGCTCCAACACGGCGCGCTTGGCCGTGGTGAGCGCCATCTCAGACATAGAGAAGTAGCCGTTGATGAGGGTCAAAACGAGGGTGGTGATAAGGGAGATGGTTATGTCCATCGGGAGTTTCTCGAACCTCCAAGATTCGGGACGTCGGATTAAAACGTTGATGGCGGATAGGGCAGTTGCGCCCGGCGGCCGCTTGGATGGGCCCGCGGGCACAGGCGCGATCGCTAGATTACGAAGAGAATCACCGCCATGAACTGGAAGATGCTGCCGGCGAGTACCCACAGGTGAAACACGCTGTGAAGATAGCGCACGTTTTTGGCGATATAGAACGGCACGCCCGCGGTGTAGCACACGCCGCCGACGGCGAGCAGGGCAAGTGCCACGGGGTTGAGCAGCGCCACAAGTTCAGGCAGCTTAAAGACAACGAGCCAGCCCATCAGCAGATAGACCAGGCCGCTTACCCAATGCGGCTGGCGCTCGCGCAGGAAGCACTCGAGGGCGATGCCGATGATGGCGATGGCCCATACGGCAAAGAACAGCACAGCGCCGCCGTCGTTTGCGAGCGTGATGAGGCAAAACGGCGTATAGCTGCCGGCTATGAGCAGGTAGATGCAGCTGTGATCGATGATGCGAAACACGCGCTTGGCGCGCGCGGGCTGAATCGCGTGGTAGAGCGTGGAGGCTAGGTATTCGAGGATAATGCTGACGCCATAGACAATCGCCGCGGCCATGTGGGCCGGGCCTCCGCCGCGCAGGGCGGCGAATACGATCAGGAGCACCAGGCCCGCGATACCCAGCAGGCAGCCGACACCATGGGTGACGGAGTTCATGATCTCCTCACCCACCGTGTAGTGTGGAACGGCCGCGGTCTTGGGTCGCGGCTTAGAACTGTCGCTCGAATCGGACATGCCGGTTACATCCTCCAACGTAAAGAGTTCTCAACACTATATCAAAGCGTCTAGGTACGTGCGAAATTTGCACCATACGCGACCCTTTGTTTACCCATTCTTTGCCTGTTGACGCATCAACGGCGAACGTCCATAATGCGCTTGCATTAAATGTTGATGTATTAACATCTTATAGGAAAGCTTCTTATGTCTCAAAACGCACGTTCCCATCGAAAGCTCAAGATAGCCGGCGTCGTTGCGCTGGTGCTCGTTGTCGCGCTGCTAGGGTTTGCCGGCAACTTCTTGTTCGACTTTGCCCTGAACCCCCAAGCGCCGTACACCATGAAGATGATGCAAGATGGCAAAGACGACAAAAAAGGTGAGCAGCCGGATGCCGAGGAAACCGAGGCGCGGGCGTGGTTTAAAGAGAATCGCGAGAGCAGCAACCTCACCGCGGACGACGGGACCGAGCTTGCCGCCTGGTATTTTGCTGCGTCGGAGAGCACGCACGACTACGCCGTCTGCCTGCATGGATATACCAACGAGCCCATCGGTATGGCCCGATACGTCAAGCGATTCCACGACCGCGGCATGAACGTACTCGCACCCGCCGCCCGCGCCCACGAGCGCTCCAGCGGCGACTATATCGGCATGGGCTGGCCCGAGCGCCTCGACATCGTCGCATGGATCGAGCGAATCGTTCAGGCTGACCCCAAGGCGCGCATCCTGGTCTTTGGCGAATCCATGGGCGCGGCGACCGCCATGAACGTCGCGGGGGAATCTCTGCCCGCAAACGTGAAATGCATTATCGAGGACTGCGGTTATACGAGTGTTTGAGACGAGTTTTCTCTGCAGCTCAAGGACGTGTTCGGCCTGCCCAGCTTTCCCTTGCTCGATGTAGCAAACTTGGTGTGCAACGTGCGCGCGGGCTACGACTTTCATAAGGCGAGCAGCGTGGAACAGCTCAAGCGCGCGACGGTTCCCATGCTGTTTATCCACGGTGACCAAGACACCTTTGTGCCGTACAGCATGCTCGACCAAAACTACGACGCGTGCGCCAGCAAGGTCAAGCAAAAGCTCACCGTCCATGGCGCCACCCACGCCAAGAGCGCGCAGGTCGACCCCGAACTCTACTGGAACACGGTCGACGACTTCCTCGACGAGTATTTTTATGCAAATAGTACGGTTTACTGGTCTATCTGACCCCCTAGCACTTCCGAAAAGCCGCCCGTGGGCACTGTGCTCACGGGCGGCTTTTGCTAACGCTGCGCTACAAAAGCGCTTGATTTGTCCAATAGCTAGACGCTACTTGACCTCGATGAGCTCGTACTCGCTCGTGCCCAAGCCGATCTTCTCGGCATGCGCGATGCACACGCGCCAGTCGGTGTCGGGATGCGTAATGCAGAAGGGGTCGTGCGCCTGCTCGCCCTCCAGATGCTCGTGGTTATGCTCCATCTTGGCCGCGCTATCGGTGAGCTCGGTGTTGGGCAGTGGCTCGGACGCCATGACGGCATCGGCGCAGGCCTGGTCGATGGCGACCGGGTCGAAGCTCGCGAACATGCCGATATCGTTGACGATAGGTGTGTCGTTTTCGGGATGGCAGTCGCAGTTGGGACTGATGTCCATGGCAAGCGAGATGTGGAAGCTCGGGCGGCCGTCGACAACGGCCTTTGTATACTCGGCGATCTTGCAGTTGAGCACGTCGGCCGCGGCGTCATAGCCGGGCTTGATGCAGTCCTGGTTGCATGCCGCAATGCAGCGTCCGCAGCCCACGCAGCGATCGTGGTCGATGGTGGCCACGTGCACCGTGCGGGTGTTGCCGTTGGCAAGCTCGCGCTCGCGGGTGCCGTCGAACGAGACAGCGTTGTGCGCGCAAATCTTTTCGCAGGCACGGCAGCCAACGCAGTGCTCGGTCGAGACGTTCGGCTTGCCGGCGGCATGCTGCTCCATCTTGCCGGCACGGCTGCCGCCTCCCATACCCAGGTTCTTCATGGCGCCGCCAAAGCCGGCCTGCTCATGGCCCTTAAAGTGGGTGAGGCTGATCACGATATCGGCGTCCATGAGAGCCTGACCGATCTTGGCCTCGCGCACGTACTCGCCGCCCTCGACCGGGACGAGCGCCTCGTCGGTGCCCTTGAGGCCGTCGGCGATGATGATCTGGCAGCCCGTGGCATACGGGGTAAAACCGTTCTGGTAGGCGGTATCGATGTGCTCGAGCGCGTTTTTGCGGCTACCCACATAGAGCGTATTGCAGTCGGTGAGGAAGGGCTTGCCGCCCAGCTCCTTCACGACATCCGCGACGGCGCGGGCGTAGTTGGGGCGCAAAAAGCTCAGGTTGCCCAGCTCGCCAAAGTGAATCTTGATGGCGACGAACTTGTTCTCAAAGTCGATCTGCTCGATACCGGCGTGACGGATGAGGCGCTTGAGCTTGTCGAGCTGGCTCTCGCGAGCATGCGTGCGCAGGTTAGTGAAGTACACCTTAGCGGGTGCGGCGGGTGCGGCTGCGGTCATAGATATATCCCCTCGGTCTATATGGCGTTACAGACATAGAGGATGGTACCAGTTAAAGCAGAGTTAAAGTCAAGTACGGCACCTAGTCATTGGGAACGTTCTTAAATGACTACTCTTGGACTTTGAGGGCTTCGGCCAGACTGACGCGCTTGATGGAGCGCGCGTGCAGCAGCGCCACGACCAGGTAGGTCACAAAGCCAATGCCGACGCATGCAGCCATAGACCAAGCGGGCACGTAGATCTCGATATTGCCGTTGTAGGCGAGCAGCATCGAGCGGAAGATGGCCGTGAGCGAGCCAATAATCACGGGCAGGCTCAGCACGAGCGACGCCGCCACGCACAGCGTGATCGAGCGGATGTACAGATGCGAGATCTCGCTATCGCGATAGCCAAAGACTTTCATGTAGCTGATCGAACGGGCGCTGTGGTCGATGACCGCCTTGGTCAGCAGGTACATAAACAGCAGGAAGATAAACACCGCAAGCCCGACCATCATGCCGATCATTTTGCTCATCATGCCAATGAATTGGTCGCCCACGGCGCGCATGTCGTCGGGCGTGGTATCGCCGGCAAAGTAGTGCGCGTCGAGGTCGAGCTTCTCGTCGCTCACATAGCCGTTAAAGTAGGCAGCGTCGTTGTCGAACAGCTCGTTAAAGTCGTCGATGCTCATATAGACATTCATATCCGACTTAGAACCCCAGGCACAGTCCTTGCCCGCGTACTCAAGGGAATAATGCTTGCCCTCGTACTTGTCGCTGAGCGTGACCTTCTGGCCCTCGCTCCAGCCAAACTTATCGAGCAGACCGCCGCCAAAGACGACACGCCCATCGCCGACGTTGAGGTCTTTCCAATAGCGCGAATCGGATGAAATGCCGTAGACGGAAATCGTCTCCTCGCCATTTCCGTCGCCACGATCGTATTGCAGCTGGTAAACGGCATATTTCTCGGCCTGTGCGATTGCGCCCGTGCCGTTGTCGGTCGTATTGACCGGGTGGATATCGTCGTTGTCAGTGTCAATCTTGGAGGCCTGGTCGATCAGGTCGATGGCCTCGTCGCGGTTGCAGCCGAGGGCATCGGCAAGGTCATCGAGGCGCGCATAAAGCGCATCCTTCTTGTCCTGGACCTTGGCGAGCGCGTCCTGCGCTGCAGTCAGGCTTGCGGCTGACGGGGCGTCGGTCGCGGCATCGGTCGCCGCCTGCGCCGCATCGGCCGCGTCGTCGAGCTCATCATCGGCATCCTGGGCGACGGAAAGCAGCGCGCCGTCAACCGACTGCAAGCGCTCGAGTGCTGACCACTGCTCACGCTCCTCGGCAGTGCCTTCGAGCTCCAGCGGCGCCTTGAGCGTGTACTGGTGCTCGGCGACCAAGCTTGTCTCGAGGTTGTCCGCATAGTGCGTCATCGTGGGCAAAATCGCCAGGCCAAAGAGCAGCAGCAGCGAGGCGAACGCAATGCCCACGAAGAGCGTGGCAAAGTTGCCCAGGTTGCGCAGGAAGATACGCAGGCGGAAGCGAGAAACAAAACCCATGCGCTCCGGCAGTTGCACACCACGCTTGGTACCCGACTTGCCGCTCGCCTCGTGACGAAGAAACTGCAACGGTGTCTTGCCCATTTTGCGAAGCAGACCCACCAGCGTGATGAGGATGAGCGCGACGGCCGGAACCACGGCGCACTTCACAAAGATCTCCCAGCTCCAGTACACCTGGAAGGGCGGCAAGCTATAGGAGCCGTAATACAGGCTGCGCATGGGCTCGGTAAAGAACACAACGCCGAGTACTGTGCCCAGAAGCGCCGCAACCACGCCCACGATGGCGGGAAGTGCCAGGTAGTGCAGCACGATCTCGCGTCGACGATAGCCGCTAGCGAGCAGCGTGCCGATGATGGCGCTCTCCTCCTCGATGGTGGCGTCGGTAAGGACCACAAAGACGAACGCCATGATCACGATGATGATATCGAGCAGCGTCATCCACATCATGGAGTCGCCGTCTACGTCGTCGCGCGCATAGCCAATGCCCTGGTTGGAATCGGCATCGATGAGGTCATCCACGCGTGCATCGGCATCGGTCAGTGCCTCGACCATATCCTGCTCGGCGTCGATGCGGTCCGCGGGGGAGAGGTCGCGATCGGCAAAGGTGAAGGAATAGGTGTAGGCGGGTGCGCCGCCAGCGTCCTCGAGCGCGGCAAAGCCGGCGCCGGTCACTTCAGCCACGCCATAGGTGATGGTATTCACCGTAAAGTCCGAATTGTTGAGGAAAAGCGCCTGGCTGTCGGGCTGGGTCATGATGCCGCAGATGGTGTAGGTGCGGCCCTCGAGCTCGACCTTATCGCCCACGGCGAGGTCGTTGTTGGTGGCAAAGACACGGTCGATGGCCACCTCGTCATCCGTCTCGGGCTGCCCGCCCTCACAGTAGGACGCAATGTCCACCTTGGTGCGGTGCGCATAGGTGCGCAGCGTGCGCTTGGTGCCGTCGTCGCCGGACGCCTTTTTGATGATGGCGTCGATGGAGAAATTCTTGTAGAGCGTGACGCCGCCGACGTCGTCGGCCGCGTCCTCGGCGGCCTTGAGTTGATCGTCGGTAGCCTCGAAGGAAGTGGTCACGCGGCCGTCCTCAATCGTGTACGCATCGCGCATGTCGTCGATAAGGCAACCGATGGAATGCGCCGCGAGCAAAAAGCCCGAGGTGAGAGCGATGCTTCCGCACATAAGCAAAAAGATGCCCAGGTACTTACCGATATTGCGGCGCAGCTCGCGCGGGAGACGTTTTGCGAGAGGTGTCATGGCGCCGCCTACCAATCGAGCTCGGCGGCGGACACGGGCGACTCGTTGAGCTCGTCAGCGACGATGCGCCCGTCGCGCAGGCGCAGCACGCGGTTGGCCATGCGAGCGATGGCGGCATTGTGGGTGACACTGATGATGGTGCAGCCGTACTCGTGATTGACATCTTCCATGAGCTGCAAGATTTCCTTGGACGTCTTATAGTCGAGCGCGCCCGTGGGCTCGTCGCACAGCAGCAGGCCCGGGTTTTTGACGAGTGCGCGGCCGATGGCGCAACGCTGCTGCTGGCCACCCGAAACCTGGCGCGGGAACTTGTTGCGGTGCTCGTAGAGGCCCAGCGAACGCAGCAGGTCGTCGATGTTGAGCGGGTTTTTGGACAGGTGCGCCGTGACCTCGATGTTCTCCTTGATGGTGAGATCGGGCACCAGGTTGTAGAACTGGAAGACAAAGCCCAGCTCACGACGGCGATACTCACCCAGGTCGGTAGGCTTGAGCACCGTGAGGTCGCAGCCGTCCACCATGATGGAGCCACCGTCGGCATCCTCCAGGCCACCGATCAGGTTGAGAAAGGTCGACTTGCCCGAGCCCGAGGGCCCCAGCATGACGCAAATCTCGCCGCGGTTGATGGACGTGTCGATGCCATCGAGTACCGTCAGGCGTGCATCTCCATCGCCGTAGTGCTTTTTGAGATCCTTAACCTGGACGTAGGCTTCCTGCGTTGCCATGGTATCCCCCATTGTTAGCCTCGTACTACTTTATGAACGTAATAGTAAACCTTGGCGAACTATTTTGGGGCGAGGCCTAGGATTTATTTCAGACTAGGCGCGGGATTTGGCGCGTGCGAGGGCCAGGCCTGCGGCGGCGATGGCCATGGCAAAGAGCGCCGTGACGCCCAGGTCGCAGGCGATGTCGCCCAGCACGGTGGACGTCAGGTCCGCGGCGAGCGCCTTGCCGATCGCGTCGTTCACCCAATATGTCGGCACAAAGTGCGCCACGGTCTGCACGGCCGGGCCCATCAGCGACAGCGGCATCCAGGCGCCGCCCAAAAACGTCATGAGCATGCCAAGCAGGTTGCCCACACCGTTGAGCAGCTCCTCGCGCGCGCCCAGACTCGAAAGGGCAAAGCCAACGGCCAGCGGCGTGCACGCCAGGGCAAACGTCGCCGCCAGCGCCAGACATACACGGCCCACGCCGACCTCGGCGACCGCGCCGGCAAAGCCCACAACGCCCATCATGCTCGACACAACCCAGATGCAGACGGTGATCACGGCGGCGGCCGCAAACACGGCAAGCGAACGCTGGCGCCCGAGGATTGGACCGGCATCCATGCGACGTACGCGCTCGGGCTCGTTCATGCCCGAGAACACCAGCCCCACCGACACGATGACCGACGAGATAATCGCGTACGCGCCAAAGTTGAAGTACGACTCGAGCGTGGCGGCGGCTGTCGAGTCAACCTTGACCTGCTCGATCTGGACCTCGGCACGCTTCGCGGCCGCATGCTCGGCGGCCTTGGCAACGTCGCCGCTAGAGGCGGCGGGCTCAAGTGCGGCTGCAGCGCCCGCGAGTGAGATCCAGCGCGAGGCCTCGGCAGACGAAAGCGCCGCCGCCATGGTGCCGGCACCGTAGGTCACATCGAGCTTGGGCAGGGACTCCCCCGCGCGGGCGGCTGCAACGAGGTCGTCCTCAAACCCCTCCGGGATAAAGAACACGCAGTCGGCACTGCCCTTGGCGCTGTTGCTCTTGGAGAGCGCGTCCGCAAGATCGTACGTATCGTCGCCGACGCCCGTGACCAGCTCAAAGCGCGAACCCAGATGCTTGGTAAGCGCACGCGAAAGGTCGCTGTCGTCGCGGTCGACCACGATCACGTTGGCATCGTAGGGCTTGTACTCGGTGAGCTGCGACGAGTTCCAGCTCACCGATGCCGCGATAAACACACCCATGAGCGAGATGAACACCGTGTAGATAAGCAGGTAGAACGGGTGCGCGAGCGCCATGCGAAGTGCGGTCTTAAAGGTGCTCATAGCGGCTCCTTCCAAAGATCAGCGTGGCGGCGGCAACGAACAGCAGCGCCATAAGGACCAGTGCGCCGGCGCGAACGGCAAAGGGGCCCAGGTCCTCAAAGAAATACAGGCGGTTGAACATGTCGCAGATAAGCTTGACGGGGTTGAGCCAGCACTCGGCCGGGCAGGCGCGGGCGACGTCGTCGGCAAGCGCCATCGCCGGCTCGCCGTAGAGGCCGGCGAACAGGGCGCACGTGGTGGCAAAGCCCGTGAGGATGCCCGACTTGGACGCCTTGCCGCCCTTAACGGGAAGCGTGCCCACAAAGAGTCCCAGGCCCGTGGCGGCAAGCGCGGAAGCGGCGGCGCCCACGAGGCACAGCCCCTCGCGCCCGCCAAAGTCGATGCCCACGACTAGGCGCACGTAGCCGATCGCGATCGCCATCGAAGCAAAGGAGACCAGCCACGAGCCCACAAAAATACCGGCCAGCGACGCCGTCTTGGAAAGACCGCCCACGCAGCGGCGCGCCCCAAGGCCCGACAGATTGGGCTGCAAATCGACGACGCTCAAGGCGGCAAACTCGGCAGACATCATCGCAACCAGGCCAAAGAGCGCGTAGTAGTAGATGACCGTGCCATCGGGCGTGGTGCGCGTCAGGCTTACGCGGCGGGTGCCGCCCTCGAGCGACAGGGCGCGCGCAACCGCCTCCGGATCGGCAAGGGCAGCCGGGTTGTCCTGGGAAATCTGGCGCATGAGCTCGGCATTTTGCGTATACGAGCTTGCCACCGTCTCCAGGATGCTGCGATCGGTGAGCACCGACGAGGCACGCGAGCCGTCATAGCTCGAAAGCAGTGTGAGCTTGGGCGTGCCCGCGGCGTCGACCTTATAGATGCCCGCGACCTCGCCGGCCTTAAGCGCACGGTTCGCATCGGCTGCGTCGTCGCACTCGTGGATCTCGAGCAGCTGATCGTCGCCCTCCTCGCCGAGCGACGTCGCCACATCCTTAAAGGTCGAGGCGTCCCAGGCCTCATCCACTACGACGGCCACCGGCACCGGGTCGATCGTGCCGTCGGAGCTCAGATTCGCAAACATAAACATGAACATCGTGGAAAGCGCGATGGGAAAGAGAGCACCCCAGACCCACGTGCTCGGCCGGCGCAACAGCGCCTTGACCGTGGTGATGATGGTGTTGAACATGGCCGCCCCCTAGTCGCGCAGCTCGCGGCCGGTGATCTCGAGAAACACGTCGTTGAGGGTCGGCGGCTCGCTCCACACGCGGCCGAGCGCCACGTCGGCAGCGCGCAGCGTGTCGAGGATGTCCACCAGGTTGTGCGGGCTCGCCTCGCAGGTGCAGACGAGCTCGCCGCCGGAAAGCTCAACCGAAAGCACGTGCTCGAGGGCGCGCAGCCGCTCGACCGTGGCGGTCTCGACGGCGCCCACCTCGACGGTCACGCGCTCGCCCATCTGAATCATGCGTTTGATCTCGTCGTTGGTGCCCTGCGCCAGCACGCGCCCGCCGTCCATGATCATGATGCGGCTGCAGATCTGCTCGACTTCCTCCATGTAATGGCTGGTATACACCACCGTGGCGCCCTCGTCGCGCAGGCGGCAGATGCCCTCCAGGATGGCGTTGCGGCTCTGTGGGTCGACCGCCACCGTGGGCTCGTCAAAAAAGATGAGCTCGGGCTTGTGCGCAATGCCGCAGGCAATGTTGAGGCGACGCGCCAGGCCGCCCGAGAGCTTACCGGGGCGAAACTTGGCAAAGTCGCCCAGCCCGACAAAGTCGATGGCTTCGTCGACCAGCGCGCGACGGCGCTTGCGGTCGTTGACGTAGAGGCTGCAGAAATAGTCGATGTTCTCGCGCACCGTAAGCTCGTCGAACACCGCCACCTGCTGCGGCACCACGCCGATGCGGCGCTTGAGGTCATAGCGGGCGGGCGTCATGGGTTCGCCGAACAGCTCGATGATGCCTTTGTCGTAGGCAAGCAACTGCAGAATGCAGTTGATGGACGTGGTCTTGCCCGAGCCGTTGGGGCCCAGCAGGCCAAAGATCTCGCCGGGGGCGATGCTCAGGTTAAAGTGGTCGAGCGCAATAAGGTCATCGTAGCGCTTGACGAGGTTTTCGACGTGGACGACGTCTGTCATGAGGCGGCCCTTCTGTTGATTGCGGCCCGGTACGATTGCATCATCGCAGGAGCCGCCGGCGCGCGCCAGTGAGCTTTGTCACGAGTGCGGGGCTTGGTCGCACGGTCTGCCGACGTCCCCGATTTGCCGCGCGGGAGGAATGTCACGGTTGCGTAGGCGGTCCCTCCACCACGCGCGGCTTCGCGTACAATACCCATATGAACAGGCTTTTCGACAAATCGATCGTGCTGGCGTGCTGTATTGCGGCCGCCATGGGCCTTGCCGTGGACGCTCACCTGGTCGCGGCGTTTTGCCTTGGCGTTATTGCCACCTCACTGGCCGAGGTCGCACAGGGGGAACGCACGCGCCGCGCAAGCGAGACCGCAAGTTACGCTTACATCATCGCGGCCGTCTTCGTGCCGTCATTTATGCCGTTCGCACCCCTTGCCTTCTATGACATCGCGCGACGCGTGCGCCGTGAACGCATCTGGCCCGCGCTGGCGATTGGCGCAGTGTTTGTCTGCGCGCTTGTCGCGGACCTTCGCGGCGGCGCGCTCACCACCCGAACGCTGCTGCTAACCGCCATCCTTTCGGTCGCCGCCACGTTGCTGTCGCTGCGCACCGCGCAGCTGGAGCGCGAACAGGAACGCATGCGTCGCACCCGCGACAAGCTGCAAGAACGCGCCCTGGCACTCGAGGCACGCAACCGCGACCTCGCCGACCGCCAGGACTACGAAGTCGAGCTCGCGACGCTCGCCGAACGCGCCCGCATCGCGCGCGAAATCCACGATAACGTGGGCTACCAGCTCACGCGCGCCTCACTGCAGGCCGAAGCCCTGCGCGTGGTTCACGCCGACGAGCCTGGCGTCGCCGCCGATTTCGCCGACGTTAAACGCACGGTTGACGAGGCGCTCCAGCTTGTGCGCACCAGCGTCCACGCGCTCAACGACAACGCCGTCGACCTTTCCGTGCAGCTCGAACGCATTGTCGAAGGCACACGCTCGGACGGCGGCCCGCAGATTGAGCTTGAAGTTATGGCCGAACATGCGCCCGCAAACGTCGCCAACTGCTTTGCAGCGGTCCTGCGCGAAGCGCTCTCCAATACCATGCGCCACGCTTGCGCCCAGACCGTCACCGTACGGTGCATGGAGCATCCGTCGTTTTACCAGCTCATTGTTACCGACGATGGCGTGGGTGAGGTCCAAGCAAGCGGCCGCGGCACCGCGGAGGGCATGGGGCTCGCCTCCATGCGCGAGCGCATCGAGGCGCTTGGCGGCACCTTCACCGCCGGCCCGCGTGCCGGCGCCGGCGGCTGGCGTGTGTTTGCCACCGTTCCCAAACAGCAAGGAGATGAGGGCCGATGAGGCTCATCGTTGTCGACGACGACCGCTTGGTGGTCGATTCGCTCAAGATTATCTTGGGCGCCCAGCCGCAGATCGAAGCGGTGGGCACCGGTGCCAACGGCAACGATGCGGTGGCGCTCTACGCCGAGCACGCACCCGATATCGCGCTGCTCGACATCCAGATGCCGGGACGCGACGGCCTTTCGGCCGCGCGCGAGATCCTTGAGCACGACCCTGCGGCGCGCGTGGTGTTTCTGACGACGTTCTCGGATGACGAGTACATTGTGTCGGCGCTCAAGCTGGGCGCCCGCGGCTACCTGATCAAGACCGATGTCGCCGCCATTCCGCCGGCGTTGGCGCAGGTCATGGACGGCAAACGCGTGCTCGAGGGCAAGGCGATCGAGGACGTCGATTTTGACGGAACGGACGTTGAGGCGGGCACGCCCCGCCGGCCTGCGGCCTTCGCCAGCCTAACCGACCGCGAGTTCGAAGTCGCCGAGCTCATCGCCCGCGGCCTCGATAACAAGGAGATTGCCGCCACCGCCTATATGGGCGAAGGCACCGTACGCAACCACATCAGCTCGATCCTTGCCAAAATGGGCCTACGCAACCGCACGCAGATCGCCATCGCCTACCTGCGAGGGTAATTACCCAACGGCCAACCGCTCCGACAGAGCAAAATAGCCGTTATCGATTTAATGCCATTTCAAAACTATGCCGGATTACGGGGCTAAACTCAGGGCCCCCATCCACACCCATTGCTTCCGCCAAATGATGGCTTGTCTACCTGCACTGATAATTGTTCTCGGGGGAAGCGGGCACTGCGGGGCGCGGCAACGGCGCGCGATTTCCGCGTCGCAGCGCTACCCTGATGCTGAATGCCGGGACGATGACCCACTGACCTGCTGACGCCTCTTCGGC
>DBEXKF010000177.1:0-4213 GCA_048175045.1 Collinsella sp. | reverse complement strand
TTTGGTTCGGAATAGTGTAGTGCTGGCGGTCTATCTATTGTTTTCGGTTGCTTGCTTCTTTACCGTACATGAGCATCTAAGCACGGGTGATATTGTGCTTGATTTTTTCTCAGGCTCAGCATCGACCGCCCATGCCATGTTCCTGCAGGAGCTCGGAAAAGATGATCGCTATCAGTTTATCCTTGTCCAGCTTCCAGAGCCTTGTGACCCGAAACGCGACGCCTACAAGGACGGGTATGAGACTCTCTGCGACATAGGCGAAGGACGCATTCGCCGCGCAGGCGACAAAATCAAAACCGAGCTCGAGGAATCCAACCGTCAACTCAAGCTTGGCGAGGGACCCAAGCAGCTTCCCGACATCGGCTTCCGTGTGTTCGAGCTCGATGAGTCCGGCATTGAGAAGCCCGAGCCCGGTCAGCTCCTCTTCGACGTGGTCAAGCCCGATCGCTCCGATATGGATATCGTCTTCGAGATGATGCTCAAATGGGGCCTCGAGCTCACGCTGCCCGTCGAGAAGTCTGAAGCCGCGGGCTATCCCATCTGGTCCGTCGCTTGCGACGAGCTCGTCTGCTGCATGTCCCGAGGCCTCACCATTGAGGCGCTCGAGGCCATCGCCGACATGGAGCCCAGGCGCGTTCTCATCCTCGATTCCGTCCTCGACGACACCCTCAAGCTCAACGCCGTGCAGATCTTCAAGCACGCCGGCGAGCGCATGGGCTGTGAGATCGAATTGAGGACGGTCTAGCATGGCGGCGCTCGAGTTCAAGTTCTCATCCGACCAGCAGCACCAGCTGGAGGCCATCGAAGCAACCTGCGACCTGTTCCGCGGACAACAATTTATTGGCAGCGTATTCTCCGCCGATTCCGGCCGCAAAGGCCAGACGGCAATCGGCGAGCTCATGGTCGGCCACGGCAACGAGCTTCGCGTGGCGCCGGGCCAGCTCCTCGACAACCTGCACGCCGTGCAGGAGGAGGGCTGCCTCCCGGCAACCGACGTCCTCACCGATGGGCGCCTGCGAGACTTCACCGTCGAGATGGAGACCGGCACCGGCAAGACCTACGTCTACATCCGCTCCATCTACGAGCTAAACCGCCGCTACGGCATCACCAAGTTCGTTATCGTCGTGCCGAGCGTGGCCATCCGCGAGGGCGTCCTCAAGAGCCTCCAGACCACCCGCAGGCACTTCGAGACGCTCTACGACCGCACGCCGCTCGACTACTTCGTGTACGACTCGAAGGACATGGGGCCGGTGGGTAACTTCGCCACGTCGAGCTCCATCCAGGTCATGGTCATCAACATCGACGCGTTCAACAAGGGCCTCGAGAAGGATGGCACCGCGAAGGAGGGCAACCTCTTCCACCGTCCCAGCGAGAAGCTCACCGGCGGCTTCAGCCCTCGCGAGCTCGTGAGCGCCTGCAAGCCCGTCGTCATCATCGACGAGCCCCAGAGCGTCGACAACACCAAGCAGGCCAAGGCCGCCATCAAGAGCCTGAACCCGCTGTTCGTGCTGCGCTACTCGGCCACGCACAAGCAGGCCTACAACATGATCTACCGCCTCACGCCGGTCGACGCCTTCGAGCGCCACCTGGTGAAGGGCATCTGCGTGGACTCGATCAAGGCCGAGGCGAACCTCAACGGCGCGTACGTGAGGCTCGAGTCCGTCAAGTCCGACCCGTTCTCCGCCAAGGTGTCCATCGACGTGCGCCAGGCCGACGGCACGCAGAAGCGCAAGGCCGTCACGGTGAAGACCGGCAACGACCTCTACCAGAAGAGCGGCGAGAACAGCGACTACGAGAGCGGCTGGGTGGTCAACAACATCGGCGCCGCAGTGGGCGACGAGTTCATAGAGTTCCAGAACGGCGAGGTGCTCGAGCTCGGCGAGGCGCTGGGCGACGTCAACGAGGAGGTCGTCAAGCGCGCGCAGATCCGCCGCACCATCGAGGACCACCTGGCCCGCCAGTTCGAGCTGTGGCCGCGCGGCGTGAAGGTGCTCTCGCTCTTCTTCATCGACCGCGTCGACCGATACCGCGTCTACGAGCCCGAAGTCCACGGCGGCCTGTACGCCCTGATGTTTGAGGAGGAGTACGCAGGTGCCCTGAACTCGAAGGCGCCTCGTCGCATCGCAAAGGCGGCGGGGATCGGCAAGGGCACGTGGCTCGAGTGCTACGAAGCCGTCGGCGCCCCGCTGGTGCGCGACCCCCACGCCGTGCACCAGGGATACTTCGCCAAGGACAAGAAGGGCAAGTTCAAGGACTCCAAGGGAGCCGCCGGCACCGCCGACGACGCCGGGGCCTTCGAGCTCATCATGCAGAAGAAGGAGACGCTCATCTCCTTCCCGGACGGCAAGGACGCGGACAAGGACGTCTCTTTCGTCTTCAGCCACTCCGCGCTCAAGGAGGGCTGGGACAACCCCAACGTGTTCCAGATCTGCACGCTCGTCGAGACAAAGGACAACCTGACCAAGCGCCAGAAGATCGGCCGCGGTCTGCGCCTGTGCGTGAACCAGGATGGCGAGCGCCTGTACGACCCAGAGGCGAACGTGCTCACCGTCATCGCGAACGAGAGCTACGACGACTTCGCCAACGGCCTGCAGAAGGAGCTTGAGGCTGAGGACTTCAAGTTCGGCGTCATCACTCCGGAGAGCTTCACGAAGGTCACGGTCAAGGGCGATGATGGCGTCGAGGAGCGCCTGGGCTACGAGAAGTCCAAGCAGGTCTACGACCACCTCGTCGCGACCGGCATGGTCGACGGCAAGGGCGCGGTGACGCCCGAGCTGAAGGCGGCCGCCGAGGAGGGCAAGGTCGAGCTCCCCGCCGAGCTCGAGCCTGCCAAGGAGCAGGTCGAGGCGATCATCATCCACAAGTCCCAGAGGGTCCAGATCCGTGACAAGGCCAAGGAGGTCTCGGTCGAGCTGCAGAAGGACGTCACGCTCGACCCTGCGTTCCAGGCCCTGTGGGACCGCATCCGCCAGCGCACGCGCTTCCAGGTCGAGGTCGACTCCGGCAAGCTCATCGAGCATGCCATCGAAGCTGTCGACGGCATGCTCGCCGTGCGCCCGCCCCAGGTGACGAGCGAGCGTGCCTCGCTGGGCATCGACGACGCGGGCGTGAGCGCCGAGGGCACGGGCACCTCCGTGGTGTCCGTTTCGGGAAAGGTGAAATACGACCTTCCCGACCCGATCGCAGAGCTGCAGGACGCCGTCGGGCTCACCCGCGGCACCATCAAGGCGATCCTCGAGGGCTGCAGCCGCCTCGACGAGTTCGAGATCGACCCCGCGACCTTCCTCGCGCAGGTCGGCGACAAGATCAACCGCGTGAAGAACGACCTCATCGCCCAGGGCATCAAGTACGTGCGCCTTCCCGAGGACGAGTGGTACACCATGCGCGACCTCGAGCTTGACGACTACACGGCCTACCTTGGGCAGAACGCGTGGAAGCCGGACATGACGAGCAAGAGCCTGTACAACTACGTGGTCTACGACTCGGCGGGGGTCGAGCGCTCCTTTGCCGAGGCTCTAGACAAGCAGGAGGAGGTTCTCGTGTTCGCGAAATTGCCCTCGGCGTTCAAGATCGACACGCCGCTCGGCAGTTACAACCCCGACTGGGCGTACGTCGAGGAGGCCGACGGCGAGCGCCGCGTGTACTTCGTGACCGAGACCAAGGGCGGCAAGAACGGCGAGCCCGCCCTGCGCGACGCGGAGAAGATCAAGATCGGCTGCGCCAAGAAGCACTTCGAGGCGCTGGACCTCGGAAACGACTTCCATTACAACGTGCGCACGACCTACCAATACGAGGCGGTGAAGGCTTAGGATGTCGAAGCTGCCCGGAAAGATGACGCGAAAGCAGCACTGGGTGCCGCGGTTCTACCTGCGCCATTTCGCGGATTCCTCCGGGCAGCTTCATGCCTACAGCAGACAGAAGGGCTCCTTCTTCCGCACGAATTGCGAGAACCTTTGCAGCATGCGCGATCTTTATGAGGTCGAGCATGCCGATGCGACAGGCGATGCGACAGACAGATTCTATGCGCAGAACCTCATCGAGGTTAAGCTATCTGAGCTCGAGAGCCGCATCGCGCCGCTTTACGATCGCTTTTTGGAACGCCAGAAAGAAGACCAGTGCGAAGACGAAGGGTATTCTGATGGGAAAGCCGCCGTTTGCGAGCTGGCGGCAAATATCATCGTCCGGCACCCTATCAGTATGCGCGTCGACAAGA
>DBEXKF010000176.1:0-5815 GCA_048175045.1 Collinsella sp. | reverse complement strand
AGTCTCGTCAGGCTGCGAGCTAGCCGGCTATCGCTTGGAGTTGACGCGGTAGTGGAAGATCTCGGGATGCGTGCGGGCATGCGTGACCTCGAACAAGATGCCGTCCGAGGTGTACGACTGGCTCTCCATGACGGCAACGCAGTTGTATTTGCCGAGGTCAAGATAACTGCAGTCCTCATCGTTGGCAAGCTCGACGCTCACCGTACGGCGACTCGCCATCACCTTGACGCCGCGTTTGTGCTCCAGATAGTCGTAAATTGACTTTGCGGCGATCTCGGGCGTCAGACCCTTGGCGATCGACTCCAAAAAGTAGCCGTGGTCCACCTGGCGAGCATTGCCGTTGAGGCTTCGGACACGCACTACACGAATCAGCTCCTCGCCCACCTTAAAGCCCAGGCGACGAGAAAGTTGCTCAGTGCAAATCAAATGTTCAAAAGACTTAACGTCCGTCGATGCAACGGCATTGTTGCGCTTTGCAAATTCGCCAAACGACTCGACTTCCTCGAGTGCGCCCAGCATGTCGGTTTCGCCCTTGAGCCAAATAACGCGCACGCCCTTGCCGTGTATAGGCTGCACAAACATCTGATCGGCCAGCATGCTCAAGGCGCGTCGAACGGTATTGCGCGTGCAGCCAAACTCCGCGGTCAGCTCGGCTTCGGTCGGCAGCATCTCCTGAAATGCATAGGTCCCATTAATGATGCGCGAACGGATCTCGCGGTAGATTCCTTCGTAAATCGCTTTTGGCATGACTTCACCTCTAATGAATATGTATGGCTAGGCACGATAGCATTTCTTTGGGTTGTTTAAACCGTCTATCGGCAAAGCACCGATTATTTACCGTCGACGGTTCCCCCGACACCCAGATCGGATCGAATCAAAACCGTCAATGCGGCAAGCAGTCAGTCCTCTACAATGAGTTCATTGTTTAAACGTTCTTGCTCGCACAGCATGTTGCATCCGAAAGGCATATTATGCTGCAGAAAATCCAACGCTTTGGCGGGGCAATGTTCGCGCCCGCCATGTTGTTTTCCATATCGGGTCTTATGGTCGGCGTCTCCGCCCTCGCAACGTCTGCGGATATCGTCGGCGACCTCGCCGTATACGGAACCCCTTGGTACGTTTTTTGGACTATCATCCAGCGCGGCTCGTGGACGGTCTTTAAACGACTTCCGCTCCTTTTTGCCGTTGCGCTGCCCATCGGCCTTGCCCAAAAGCAACCAGCTCGTTGTTGCCTCGAGGCGCTCGTGGCCTATTTTGCCTATTGCTTCTTTTTGAGCGAGATCATCAAGCTGAGCGGAGACAACCTTGGACTTAAGTACCCGTCGTCTTTGACCTCCGCTAGCGGCATCACCATCATCGACGGCATCAAGACACTCGACACCGGCATTATCGGCCCGCTGGCGGTGTCGGCAACCGTCGTCGCCATCCATGACCGCTTCTACGATGCCAAGGTTCCCGATTGGCTCGGTACCTTCTCGGGTTCCTCGCTGGTCTACCTCATCAGCTTTTTTGCCGTGTTCGCCCTTGCCGCCATCTCGGCCGCCATCGTGCCCTTCGTATACGCAGCGACCGAAACGCTGCGCCACGCACTTGCGGGCGTCGGCCCCTTCGGCGTGGGTATCTTTGTGTTTTTGGAGCGAGCACTCGAGCCCATGGGGCTGCACCATCTGCTCTACATGCCGATCTACTACGACAACCTGGTCATTAACGACGGCATCTACGCCACGTGGAGCAGCTTGCTCCCCATCCTCTCCCATAGCACGCGCCCCCTTAATGAGCTTGCGCCGTGGGCCGGTTTTACCGCCACCGGCTGGGTCAAGCTCTTTGGCCTTCCCGCCATCGCAGCCGCATTCTACTCCACCGCAAAACCCGAGCGCCGCGCCGGCCTCAGGGTCATCCTTGTTCCCGCCATCATCGCCTCGGTGGTTTGCGGCGTTACCGAGCCACTCGAGTTTCTCTTTATGTTCACCCACCCCGGGCTCTTTTTTCTCTACGCCGTCTTATCGTCTTGCCTTGCCACAACCATGAATCTCTTTGGCATCGTCGGCATCTTCTCGGGCGGCCTCATGGAGATGGCAGCCTTCAACTTTATTCCGCTCATGCGCATGCATGCCGGTGCCTATCTTTTGGCGCTCGGTATCGGCCTTGCCTTTAGCCTCATCTTTTTTGTGAGTTTTCGAGCACTCATCTTGATCTATGACC
Source organism: Collinsella sp. (assembly GCA_048175045.1). Lineage (GTDB taxonomy): Bacteria > Actinomycetota > Coriobacteriia > Coriobacteriales > Coriobacteriaceae > Collinsella. Next base: position 3,613 of record DBEXKF010000176.1, on the reverse strand, counting down.
TTAAGACGCCGGGCCGCGAGGATCATGTCGCCAATCGCGCGGCAATCGATCATTTAACGGGAAGCGGCTTTGCCAAAGAGCAATCTCCCAATGACGAGGCCAATAGTCAATCCGATCAAGATCACGTCCTCGCTGAGCGGGTAATTCAGCTTTTAGGTGGCGTTGGCAATATTGCGGGCGCAACCAACTGCGCCACGCGCCTGCGCGTCGAGGTCGCAGACCCTTCCATCGTTGCAGATAACGCGTCGTTTGTCGCGGCGGGCGCCAAAGGCCTCATCATTACGGGCAAGACCGCCCAGGTGGTCATCGGCATCTCCGTTCCCCGCGTTAAAGAGCATTTTGACCAGATCATGGGCCTCGAGCCGGAATTTGCGCCCACCACCTCGGCCTCCTCTGCCGCCGGCCCAACCCACAAGCACGGCGATATCTGCTTCTTCGACATCGACGGTACGCTCGCCTGGCAAGATCCCAGACTTGCCCAGGAGCTTCCCGAAGACGAGCGCGATCTGTCCCCCTATCCCAACGAGGCGGTTTCGCAGGCAATCCGCGAGTTTGTCGCCAACGGCAACATGGCCTTTATCTGCACGGGACGCACCCTGAGCTGCATCCACCCCAAACTTCTTGAGCTGCCGTGGACCGGCATCGTCTGTCTTGCGGGCGGTTACGCCGAGATCAACGGACGCGCAATTCGCGATCTGTCGATGACGCCCGGCATGCTGCAGCGCCTTGCCCCCTATCTTGAGCAGTCGGGCGAGGTCATCCGCTTTGAGGGCCTCAACGGCGTCGTGCGCATGAGTGCCGATGCCCCCGATGCTCCCGGATACGCGCGCACCCTGGGCGACGCAGTCACGCAGCTGCAACATTACAGTGCTTACAAGATCTTGATGTCTACATCGCTCGCTAACCACATCGCTCAAGATAAGGCACTTGAGCCGCTGCTGTGCTTTAACGAGCTCGAACTCGAGGTAACCGAAATCTCGCCCCGCGAATGCACGAAGCGTGGGGGCATCCAGTCTGTACTCGACGCCCTCGATCCCCACCACGGAACCGTATACGGCATCGGCGACGCCAGCAATGACGTCTCGCTGATGAACGCCGTTGATGTCGGTATCGCCATGGGTAATGCGCCGGACTATCTCAAAAAGCGCGCCGACTACATCACCGACTCGGTCGACAAAGATGGCGTCGTCAAGGCGCTCGAGCACTTTAGGCTTATATAAGCAGCCGGCACGCGCACACGTCCCGTTTCCCCAAATCGCCAAAACAGACGCGCCGGCAACTCCAATGTGGCAATATGGTATCTGCACACCGCAACGATGCAACCTAAGAAAGAATGCGAGAACCCGTGTCCAGTCCGTTTACCAGCTTTTTAGCCCAGCACTTTGACCAGATCAACGACTGTCTGGCCACATTCTTTGACGGACAGGCGACCTCTGCCGATATCGAGCGCTACCTGTATACCCCGCTTTCGGCATTTACCGCCAATGCCGGCAAGCGCCACCGCCCGCTTATCTGCATGCTCGCCGCCACCGCAGTGGGCGGCAGCTTTGAGAGCGCCCGCAGCGCCGCGGCGGCCATCGAGCATTTCCAGTCGGGCGCGCTCATCCACGACGATATCGCCGACAACGGACAGCTGCGCCGCGGCAAGCCCTGCATGCACCTCACCGAGGGCACGGGCCTTGCCATCAATTGTGGCGACCTGGCGCTCACCATGGTCACCAAGACGGTTCTCGACGACCCCACGCTTGAGGCAGACGTAAAGTTGCGCGTACTCCACGAGCTCACCGAGATGATCGTCCGCACCATCGAGGGTCAGGCACTCGACCTGGGTTGGGTCCGTGACGGGCGCTTTGATATCTCGGTTGATGACTACCTGGACATGGCGACGCACAAGACCGCGTTTTACAGCGGAGCCACGCCGCTTGCCGCCGGAGCCATTATCGGCGGCGGCAGCGATGAGCAAATCGAAGCGCTGCGCGCCTTTGGCCTGCACACGGGCCTTGCCTTCCAGATCCAAGATGATCTGCTCAACTTGATCGGTACCAAGGAGGCCGCCAACAAGGACTTCCGCACCGACATCACCGAGGGTAAGCGCACGCTCGTTGCCGTGCACGCTCTGTCAGACGAGCGCTATCACGACGAGATTGAAGCGATCCTCTCCTCGGGCACCGAGGACCCCGCGCAGCTCGCGCGCGCCGTGGAGATCTTCCAGGAGACCGGCTCTATCGATTACGCCCACGCCTACGCGCTGGACCTGACCGCTAAGGCCAAGGCCGCCATCGAGGACGTTTCGCTCGACCCGCATGCACGCGAACTGTTCCTCTCCATGGCAGATTTCTTTGTGGAGCGCCTTAACTAGCGGGGGTTATAAAACCTGTCAGCAGCGTATTTGGGTACAACTTGCTACACTGTTGAGTGCATGTTTATGCATCCCTTTGCGTTGTCTATCCGACACACGCTCAAATAGTACGAATGGTACGCCGAAAGGGGTTCGTTCATGGAACCTATTACAACGGGCATGCAGGGAGCAGCCGTCGAGGACGTCCAGTCCCGCCTTCTGCAGCTCGGCTATACAATCGATGACACCGAGGTTGCCGACAAGCGCTTTGGCACCACCACCGAACAGGCTGTTGGCACCTTTAGGCTCGATAGCGGCCTTGCCGCTGGCTGTGCCGTCGATATCCCCTGCTGGAGCGCCCTGGTCGACGCCTCGTATAAACTGGGCGACCGCACCCTCTACCTGCGTATGCCCAATTTCCATGGCGCCGACGTGCAGGCCCTGCAGCGCGCGCTCAACGTTTTGGGCTTTGCCTGCGGTGAGGACGATGGCTACTTTGGCCCTCACACCGAGGCGGCCCTTCAGCAGTTCCAGGAAAACGTCGGTCTGTTTGCCGACGGTATGGCTTTCCAGGATACCTACGCCTACATCAACCGCCTGCACCACGTATGGGAGGGTAAACCTTCGGTGACCGAGGCCGAATCGCGCATCGGCTTTGCCCGCGCGGCCAACGTACTCGAGCGCTTCCAGATTGCCGTCATCGGCGAGGACCCTATCGCGCGCAGCGTAGCATCGCGCATGTGGAACATCGCCACGGCGACGACCGACAACAGCGGTATGATGCTTTGCGATTCCGAGGTTCCGACCGACGTTGACCTGGTGCTCGAGATCGCAAGCGACGAGCTGCCCGCCGACGCCGCTCCGCGCGCCACGATTGCCCTCGCCGAGTGCCACAACCTGGCCCAGCGCATCCGCACCGCCAATGTCGCCGCACAGCAAAAGCCGGCACGCATCCGCATTGAGCTCACCGGCATGACGCGCTACAACGGCACCTTCACTGCCAGCGACGCCCAGACGCTCGCGGTACGCCTGCTCGATGGCGTTTGCGATGCCCTCGCAGATTAGGTAAACTAGACGAGTTGCTTTTGTGCAACACCCATACTGGGACGTAGTTCAACGGTAGAACTCCGGTTTTTGGTGCCGGCTGTTGGGGGTTCGAATCCCTCCGTCCCAGCCAAAGTAACTGAGCGCCCCGGGCTTTCATCAGCCCGGGGCGCTTTCTTGTGGGCAAGCGGAGGGATTCGAACCCGCAAGGCAACACAACTTCTCGTCCAG
>DBEXKF010000175.1:0-6243 GCA_048175045.1 Collinsella sp. | reverse complement strand
CAAGCCCTTAAGCCCGCATTAGCTTAAAGTATGCTAGGTGTCGCACCAAAATGTTGGCTATTTACTCATCAGACCCGAAAAACGCGCAACTACCGCGCTCCTAAGAAAGCGTGAGCAGCTCCGGCAGCTGGTCGATAATCTTGTCCGCGGCATCCTGGCTAAAGCCAAAGCGCTCCTCGCGCTTGGCAATGACTGTCAGGCCGGCTCGCTTGCCGGCAGTGATGCCAGGCACCGAATCCTCGACGCAGCAGCAGCGATTCGCGGGCAGCCCCAGCAGGTCCAGCGCATGCAGGTAGATGTCGGGCTCGGGCTTGCTCTCCTTAAACTGCTCGCCGCTCACCACATACTCAAAGGCATCCGACAGCCCGCATGCGTTGAGCACTTCCTCGATGCTAACCATGGGAGACGAGCTGGCAAGCGCCACGCGAACGCCACGGCGCGGCAGCTCTCGAATCGTATCCACGGCGCCTGGGTTAATCAAAGCCTGATAGTCGCGCGGACGCTTATGAGCCCATTCGTCCCAACGGGCCAACGCTTCATCGCCAGTGAAATGCCCCTTACCGGCGCGCTCAAACCAATCGACCAGCATATGCAGGAAGAACTGATGCGAGGTACCGACCTGCCCATTCAACTCCTCTTGAGTCAGATTAAGCCCAAGCTCCTTGGCAAACGCGGCAGTCTCGCCCAGGTAGTAATACTCGGTATCGACGATGACGCCATCCATGTCAAAGATAACGGCGTCGAACGGAAATGCGGACACGGCACCCTCCCTAACAAAAGGGCGCCCGCAAGCGGACGCCCGAACCATGCACTATCGGCGATTCTAACCCAGTAGCTGGTCAAGTGCCACCGCGATACCGTCTTCGTTGTTGTTGGCGGTCACCATCTGGGCCACGGCCTTGACTTCATCGACAGCGTTACCCATGGCGACGCCGGTACCAGCCCACTCGATCATGGACTTGTCGTTCTGGCCGTCGCCAAACGATACGACCTCGCTGGCATCGATGCCGAGCTTGGGCAGAGCACCCTCGAGCGCACGGGCCTTGTCGATACCGGGCGCCGTGTACTCAAAGTACCAGTCGGCCGTAAACATGCCCGAAAGCGTCTGCTTAAAGGGCGCGTACATTTCCTCGTAATGTGCCTGCAGGTAGGCCGGATCGCCCGCCGTCAGCAGCTTGTCCACGGGATAAGTGTCCACGACCTCATGCAAGCTCTCGACCTCGCGGATCTTAAGGTCGCAGGCATCGCGCTCGTATTTGACAATGTTTTTCTGCGAGCCATCCGGCAGCGTAATCATGCAGTGGTACGAGTCCTCGACATGCAAGTCGCGACCGAGCGAGATCATGGGGATCACATCATAGTTTTGCAGATGATCAATCAGACGGTGCAGCTCGTCAGCCGGCATGGCCTGGTCAAAAAGGACCTCATCGGTCTGAGCGTCGACAACATGCGCGCCATTGAAAGCGACTAGCAGACCGTCATGGTTTTGGAGGTCAAGCTCCTGTGCCAGAGCATGTAGCCCCCATGCGGGACGACCCGAAGCCAAGATGAGCTTAATGCCCGACTCCTGCGCCGCGAGCAGCTTTTCGCGCGTACGCGGGCTGATCACCTTCTGATCGTTGGTGAGCGTACCATCGATATCCATTGCGATGGCTTTAATTGCCATATGTGCCTCCTTGCATCGTTTTTATCGCGCACTATCTTATCCGAGCCGGGGCACGTTCGCACGGCGCGCGTATGACGGTTGCAAAACCACCCCATTTGAAACAAAGACAAAAAAGTACTTGCAAAGACGCGTTCCGACATATAAGTTGATAAAAGACCGCCGTTGCGGTTTTAAGTAGATCGAGCATATGAAGTTTGAGTTTTAGCGTGTAAGAGAAGGAAGATCGGCAAAGTACAACCCCAAACGCAATGACAACTTAATGAGGTAACTGCCACATGTGAGGCACCCAGGGCATTGCTGTCTCGATTTTGAGCACGATGCCTTCCGCCTTGCATGGGCCGTTCCATCCCGCCCCTGCAGCAACTGCCTCACGGGCTCATTGAAAACCGCATAGCACCCCAACGTCAGCACATCACCCACGGCAAGCACATCACTCACGACAACCAACACATCAACAAACAGCACGAACATCAACCGATTGGAGAAGCTATGACAAACCACCACGCTGAAGACGGCGATAAGAAAAGCATTCTGGATGCCCGCATTGAGCGAGCATATGCAAACGAATATGACGCCGCCTTTGCCGCCGCGACCATCAAGAACTACGCGTCGCTACCGCTCGCGACGATCTTGGCCGATCACCCTCAACCGCTGAAGCGCTGCACAAAGATCATGGGCGACCCCGACATTCGCAAGCTGACAGACCCCTATGCCCCAAAACGCGACAACGATTCGCACATTCTTACCGTAGGCTGCCTAGCCCATATGCTTACGGCGCTCGACACGAAACTCAAGCTCGAATGGGAACCCGACGAGCGTCATGAACTCGAAAGCAAGCGGAACACCCTGCGCACCGCACTGTTCCTTCCGTTGGACGGCCTCAAGCGCTGCAACGTCGAGCTCAATTCACAGGCGCGGCAAAAGCCCGGGACCACGGGGCAGAAAACTCCTAGACCCCATGTGGCCATCGTCGACCGCAACCGATATAACCGCATGACCGCGCACTTTTCTGCCGAGGGAGCAGCCATAAGGACGCTGATCGACCTGCTGTGCCTCCTGAGCATCAACGAACTATTTGAGGGCTATCTCGCCCTTGTTCCCGCGACGGCACCCAAGTCGGTAGCAAAGATCATCGAGACCCGCAGACGCCAGTTTGAGCGCCATCGCAATGGCAGCGAGATGAACGCCAGCATCGCGCAGTACTACGCGGCTCATTACAAAAATGACGGATGTGCCCCTGTCGAGCATCAGCTGCGGCTCGCCTACACCACGCCCGCCGCAACGCTCTATCGCTTTGGAGCCCTTGGCGCTTGCGAGCCGCACGAACAGGCAGCCTGCCCCACAACCGAGCTCGATCTCAGGCTCGGACGAACCCTGTAGCCCGCCAGCCCCTCCGCGGGCAACAATCCTATTCCACAACACAACCAACAGAAAGGAGTCCTCATGGACACCAATCATTCCCCCATCATCAGCCCCCTCACCATGCGTGAATCCGCCCGAGGTATCACGCTCACCAGCATTTACGATGAGATGCTCGCCCGTCGCGAGCTCTCCGTCATGGGAAACATCGAAACCCCGATGGCTCACGACCTATGCCAGCAGATCCGCTTGCTCGATGCCACCGACCCCAGCCGTCCCATCACCATATTTGTCGCCAGCGCCGGCGGAAGCGTACGATCGGGTCTTGCGATCTATGACGCCATGCGCCTCGCATCGTGCCCCATCCGCACCGTTTGTCTGGAATTCGCCGCGTCCATGGGTGCCGTGATCTTTATGGGCGGTGACGATCGCCGCATGGCGCCCCATGCAGAGCTCATGATTCACGACCCGCTGATCCCCCAGGGGGCAGGCGGCTCGGCACTTGCGCTGCAGGAAACCAGCCGGCGTCTCATGCAGACCCGCAAGACCCTCACGCAAATCCTCTCGGACCGCAGCGGCCTCACGCCCAAGCGCATCCAGTCCCTCACTGCAAAAGACACCTACCTTTCGGCCAAGCGCGCCGTCGAGCTCGGCTTTGCCCACGAAATCCTCTCGACCACCAAGGAGGTCGCCCATGTCTAACCTCGCCAGCCGCCTCGCCGCATCTGAGTCCGCATCGTCCACCATCCTCGCCAAGGATCGAACGCTTCCCTGCGACACCCGCCAAACGGGACTCAACAACAACGCACTTGTAATCGGCCCCTCGGGAGCCGGCAAGACCCGAAACGTCCTCAAGCCCAACCTGCTGCAAATGAACGCAAGCTACATCGTGCTCGACACCAAAGGTACGCTCTGTCGCGAAGTGGGACCCGTGCTGGCAGCCCACGGCCACCGCGTGCAATGTCTCAACTTCGCCGACCTCAACACCGTCCCGGCCCTTGCGCCCGGCATCGAGCGCTGCGGCTACAACCCCCTGAGGCACATTCGCCGCAAGGCGGACGGCAGGCCCAACCAGCAGGACATCCTCTCGGTGGCAAAGGCCATCTGCCCCATCGAGGACAACAACCAGCCTTTTTGGGATCATGCGGCGGCAAACCTGCTGTCGTGTCTTATCGCCTACGTCACCGAACAGCTACCCACCGACGAGCAGACGATCAGCTCGGTCATCAAGCTGATCGAGCACCTGCAGGACGGTGCCACGGCCCGATTGTTTGACGATCTGATCACGACCGACCCCCAAAGCTATGCCCTCTCGCTATGGCGGCGCTACGCCATTACGCAAAATGCCGAGCGCATGCACGCGAGCATCGTCGGCATCCTTGCCGAAAAGGTCATGTGTCTGGGATTCGACGGTGCGGCACAGCTCTATCGTGAGTGCCATCAGGTGGACTTCGCCTCCATGGGACACACCCCCTACGCCCTGTTTGTAACCGTAAGCGATATTGACCGCAATCTCGATCCGCTGACCGGCCTCTTTATTTCGCAGGCGTTTATGGGCCTCATTCGTGAGGCCGATAGGCAGCCCGACGGCAGCCTGCCCGTGCCCGTGCGCTTTATGCTCGATGACTTCGCAAATCTGCAGATCCCCCAGATCGACAACGTGCTCTCGATTATCCGAAGCCGCAACATCTGGGCAACGCTGCTGCTGCAGTCGACCAACCAGCTCGATGCGCTCTATGGCGAGGCACGCGCACGCTCCATCATGGGCAACTGCGACACGCATCTGGTGCTGGCGTTCCAGGATCCCGAGAGTGCCCGGGTGTTTTCCGACCGCGCCGACGCGCTGCCCAGCACGCTCATGGCGACGCCGATCGATCGCTCGTGGCTCTTTGTACGCGGTCGCACTCCCGAACAGGTCGAGCGCTTTAGGCTCGAAGACCATCCGCTCTACGGGGAGCTGCCCGAGGCGCAGCGAGGCCATGCGGAGACCGAGATCTAGGCGCAGGGTTCTCGCAGCGCGCGGCGCCCCGGCGATGTTCCACAAAGGCCGTGCGCCCCGGGACCACGGCAAAGCAAAGGGGCCCGCATCCGATAGGATACGGGCCCCTGACTATAAGACGCGATGCGTTAACAGCAGCGACTACTTGCGATGCGCGCGGTAGAACTCGATGAGCGCCTGGGTCGAAGCGTCCTGCTCGGCCTTGGCGGCGTCGTCGTGGAAGGCCGGGGTAATCTGCTTGGCAAGCTGCTTACCCAGCTCGACGCCCCACTGGTCGTAGGAGTCGATGCCCCAGACCGTGCCCTCGACAAACGTGATGTGCTCGTACAGGGCGATGAGCTCACCGAGTGCGAACGGGGTCAGCGTGTCGCCAAAGATCGAGGTCGTCGGACGGTTGCCCTCAAAGCAGCGGGCCGGGACGATCTGTTCGGGCGTGCCCTCGGCACGAACCTCGTCGGCCGTCTTGCCAAAGGCGAGCGCCTTGGTCTGGGCCAGGAAGTTGCCCAGGAACAGCTCATGCACGTCCTGACCGCTATCGGTCGCAGGGTTGGCGGTATTGGCGAAGGCGATGAAGTCGGCCGGAACCACCACAGTGCCCTGGTGCAGCAGCTGATAGAAGGCATGCTGGCCGTTGGTGCCGGGCTCGCCCCAGAAGATCTCACCGGTATCGGAGGTCACAGCGCTGCCGTCCCAGCGGACGTGCTTGCCGTTGGACTCCATGGTGAGCTGCTGCAGGTAGGCCGGGAAGCGGTGCAGATACTGGCAGTACGGAAGCACGGCGTGGCTCTTGGAGCCGAAGAAGTTGACGTACCAGACGTTGAGCAGGCCCATCAGCGCGACGGCATTGTTCTCGAGCGGCGTGTTGCAGAAGTACTCGTCGATGGCATGGAAGCCCTCGAGGAACTGCTGGAAGCGCTCGGGGCCGAGCACGACGATCAGCGACAGGCCCACGGCGGAGTCAACGGAATAGCGACCGCCGACCCAGTTCCAGAAGCCGAAGGCGTTGGCGGGGTCGATGCCGAAGGCCTCGACCTTCTCGAGTGCGGTGGAAACGGCGACGAAGTGCTTTGCCACGGCCTCGGCGTTCTGCTCATCGGAGCCGTCGATGGCGCCCTGAGCCTTGAGCTGCTCGAGCATCCAGGTCTTGACTTCGCGGGCGTTGGTGAGGGTCTCGAGCGTGGTGAAGGTCTTGGAGACGATGATCACGAGCGTGGTCTCG
>DBEXKF010000174.1:0-2312 GCA_048175045.1 Collinsella sp. | reverse complement strand
GCCACGGAATCTGGTTGGAGTGGTGCTCCTTGATGGTGATGACGACCTCGTCACGGGGCTCGAGCACGGTGGGTGCAAAGCTCTTGGCGACCAGGTTGAGCGACTCGCTCGTGTTGCGAGTGAAGACGACCTCGTTGGCCTGGGGAGCGCCGATGAGGTCGGCGATCTGCTGGCGCACCTTCGCGATGGCCTCGGTGGCCTCGACGGACAGCGAGTACAGGCCGCGCAGCGGGTTGGCGTTCATGCGCTGGTAGAAGTCGCGTTCGGCGTCGAGCACACAGGCAGGGCGCTGCGCGGTGGCGGCGCTATCGAGGAAGGCGATCTCGGGGTGCTGCTGGAACAGCGGGAACTGTGCCTTGTAGGGATTGGTCTCGATGTCGACGGTAGGCCAGCCGCGCGAAGCCTCGTCGCTGGCGTCGAGCTCCATGGGCTCGGGGGCAGTACAGGTGTCGCATTTAACGTGCTCGGTGTCGATCATGCGAGCTCCTCTTCAAAGTTGTCGATCAGGTTGTTGCCCAGGCGGACGACGGCGGCGCGGGTGCGCTCGTCGGTGGCGGAAAGCGCGGCGTCCTCCAGTTTGGCGCGGATGAACAGGTCCTCGGCGGCGTTTTGGTCAAGGCCGCGGCAGGCGAGGTAGAAAAGCTGCTCGTCGCGGACGTGACCGATGGTGGCGCCGTGGTTGCCGGCGACGTCGTCCTCGTCGCACAGGATGACGGGGACGGTCTTGTTGTCGACGCCCTTGTTGGCCAAAAGCACCGTCTCGCGCTCGGTGCCGGTTGCACCCTTGCAGCCGTGCACGAGGTCGATGGTGCCGCGGTAGACCTTCTTGGACGTGCCGGTCAGTACGCCGTTGGCGTCGATCTCGCACTCGGTCTTGCGACCGCGGTGGCGCAGCTCGTAGTTAAAGTCGCGCACCTGCTCGCGGGCGCCCAGGTAGTCAGTATCGATGGTGACCTTGGCGGTATCGCCCAGCAGGTCGCCGGCAAGGCCGGTGGCGCTGGCGCCGGCACCCAGGACGCTGTGCTGCACGTTGACGCGCGCGCCCTCGTCTAGGAATAGACCGGTGTCGTCGAGCGCGATCCAGCTGTCATCGAGCGTCTGCGTGCAGGTTACGTTGACGGTGGCGTACTCGTAAGCGCACACGCGTAGCACAGAGCCCACGACGCCCTGGCCGTTGACGGGGGAGTCCAGGGCTATGCGCAGATCGAGTGTTGCCTGCGGACGGGCGACGACGTCGATGGCGGCGATGGCCGCGGCTGCATCGACACCGCTCACGCGCACGGTAACCGTGGCGTGCTTGTATGCGGGCACATCGATGACGATGCGCTTGGTAGCGTGCTCGGCCAAGTAGGCGTAGGCAGCCTCACCCATGCCGGTTTCGAAGGCCTCAGCAGGGGAGAGCTCTTCCTCGAGCTTAATGGCGCCGGCCTGGTAGACGGAGGTTGCGGGCACGTCGAGCTCGGTCTCGGGCGTGATGCGGGCGCGGTCGGCGGCATCACCGGGGGCGGAGGCACGGCGCTCGGGGAAGCGCTCGGCCATGGCGTCCATGGCGGCGTCGAACGCGTCTGCCACGCCGGTAAACTGCTCGTCCAAGCCCTCGACCTCAATGGTCTCGGTGGGAGCGGCGGCAAGCTCGTTAGAGAGCTCGAGCTTGGTCTGATTCATCTTCAGCCAGCCCCAAGTGGCAGCCGGCATCGCGTTGACCTGCTCGAGCGTGGTAGCAGCGGTGTTGGTTTCCTGTTTCATTATCCGATCGCTCCTTCCATCTCGAGCTTGATCAGGTTGTTCATCTCGACGGCGTACTCCAGCGGCAGCTCCTTGGAGACCGGGTTGGCAAAGCCGTTGACGATCATGGTACGGGCTTCTTCCTCCGAGATACCGCGGCTCATCAGGTAGAACACCTTATCGTCGCCGATGCGGCCGATGGTGGCCTCGTGGCCGATGTCGACGTTCTTGGCGCGGATGTCCATGGCCGGAATAGTGTCGGAGCGGCTTTGGTCGTCGAGCATCAGCGACTGACAGCTCACGGTTGCCTTGGAGCCCTCGGCCTTGGGCGTGGCAACGATAGAGCTGCGGAAGGTCTGGATACCGCCGCTCTTAGAGATGCCCTTGGTCTCGACGGTTGCCGAGGTATCGGGTGCGTTGAGCACGACCTTACAGCCGGTATCGAGGTTCTGACCGGCGCCGGCAAAGGTGATGCCGGTAAAGCTCGACCGGGCGCGGCGGCCGTTGAGCACGCTCATGGGGTAGAGGTAGCCCACGTGGCTGCCGAAGGAGCCACTGATCCACTCGATGTCGCCGTCCTCGTCCAC
>DBEXKF010000173.1:0-6222 GCA_048175045.1 Collinsella sp. | reverse complement strand
CTGCGCGCCGCCCAGAGCGACAATTTGTCATTCAAAAGGCAAGGCATGACCAGAAGGTCTATGCCTTGCCTTTTTAATGCCAACTTGTTCGCTCTGGACGTCGCTCGCTGTCCGTCCTCTATCTGCGGCGTTGACTTGGTTGACACTTAGAACATCGATGTAGTCATTGGGGACGTTCTTAAACGACTACCCAACGGATATTGCCCACATGGCTCGCATGACAGCCGTCTCTTTTATGTTTCCTTTAGCCGTTGCTGCCTAGGATGGGGGTTAGTCGGTAGGAAGGGAGCGTCTATATGGACGACGCGAGCGAGCGTTCAATCGAAGAGGACATGCTCGATCAGTTCAATTACTTTGATGATGAGGACGAGGAGCTGATCGACCGTCGCGAGCCAGCGCCGCTTGATTCCTTTGATCTGGTCGATGAAGAGCCCGACGAGGACGAGGGCGAATCGGCGGAGCCCTCACAGCCTTCGCGCCTTAACTCGCTGCTTTCGAGAGCCCCCATGCACCACGGCGTTCGTGCCGGCGCGCTCCATATGAAAACTGACTGGCACCAGATCGTGACGGCAGGCGATGAGCTTGCCGTCGATGCGCCGCTCACCGATAAATCATCCATCATCTGCCGCACCGGCATGCTTATGCTGGCAAGCGGAACGGGTGCCTGGCGCGTGCGCGATACCATGAATCGTGTTGCCGCCGTACTCGGTGTCACCATCCACGTTGACTTAAGTCTTCTGTCGTTTGAGTGCACCTGCATCGAAGATGGTCACTGCTTTAATGAGGTCGTCAGCTTGCCCACAACGGGCGTCAATACCCATCGCATTTGGATGATGGAGAGTTTCCTCAAGGAAATCGAGACCTATGGTCGTCGCTTCACGGTGCACGAGTATCACGAGATGCTCAAGACCGTTGAGAGTTCAAAACCTGATTACGCGCCTTGGCAACAGGGCCTTGCGGCGGCCTGCGCCTGTGGCGCCTTCGTTTTTTTGCTCGGCGGCGGACCTATCGAGATGGCCTGCGCGTTCGTGGGCGCGGGTGTCGGCAACTTTGCCCGCTCCCATATTCTCAAGCAAGGCCTTGGTCAGTTCAGCGCGCTGACGACCGGCGTTGCGCTCGCTTGCGTTTCGTATCTGCTGGCATTGCTCGGCCTTGGCCAGGTCATACCGGGGGCAATGTCGCACCAAGAAGGCTATATCGGCGCCATGCTCTTTGTGATTCCCGGCTTTCCACTCATTACGGCAGGCCTCGACATCGCTAAGCTCGACATGCGAAGCGGTATCGAGCGCCTTTCATATGCCGTATCGATTATTGTGATGGCGACCCTCGTAGGTTGGATGGTTGCCGAGTGTGTTGGCCTGGCGCCGGACGACTTTGCCCCACTGGGCCTTTCGCCGCTTGCCCTTACGCTCCTGCGCGTGGTGATGAGCTTCGTTGGCGTATTCGGCTTCTCGGTGATGTTCAACAGCCCGGTAAAGATGGCCGCGGCAGCTGGGTTGATCGGCGCCGTGTCCAATACCCTGCGTCTGACCCTTGTCGATGCGCCGACGATGATTCCCTTCCTGGGCCTCAGCACGGGAATGCCTCCCGAGGCAGCAGCGTTTATCGGCGCGCTGGTATCGGGGCTGCTCGCAAGCCTGGCTGAAGTCAAGCTCACCTACCCGCGCATCGCCCTCACGGTGCCTTCGATTGTCATTATGGTGCCGGGCTTGTATCTGTATCGCTCGATGTATTACATGTGCACCTTCGACACAGTCAATATGCTCGGTTGGTTTGTGCGTGCAGTGCTCATCGTGGCGTTTTTGCCCGTTGGTCTGGGTGTGGCACGTACACTCACCGACCCTCGCTGGCGCCACACCAGCTAATTGGTACAAGGGGGACAGGTTACTTTGCACCAAATGAGTTGCGGTGAAATAGGGACTGAATTGCTGCTTAAAGGGTCAAAACAGTCCGTATTCCACCGCAACTTATGGGGTCGGGGGATTATCGGTGCCCTGCATCTTCATAAACTCAACGCTTACGAAGCGCATGCGTTTCGTGCTAGGCTGGTTCCACCACATAAGTAGTCGCAGACGCGCGTACCACGGGCGGGCGAGATGAAGTTCCAACAGCTCCATCTTGCCCGCCCGTTTTTGTTGCGTGGCGCCGCGGTACAACACAGAGAGGAATCTGCCCTTTATGCCTATCAACAAACGAGAGAGCCTGCTGTTCACCTTTATCATGTGCTTTTGCATGGTGCTCTGGATGAGCATCTACAACGTTGCCCTGCAGCACGGGGCCATCAACGGCGAGGTCGTTGCCACTGCGTGGCTCGGCTTCCCCGTTGCCTACATTTTTGCCATGTGCTGCGACTGGTTCGTCGCCAGCCCGCTCGCCAAGGGTTTCGCCTTTAAGTACTTGGTCACGCCGGGCAAGAGCTCGCCACTTGCCATGACGCTCGCCGTCAGCTCCTGCATGGTCGTTCCCATGGTCATCATCATGTCGCTGTACGGTGCCTGTGAGGGTCTGACGCACATGCCCGGCGGCATCCTTGCGAACCTGTATTCCGTGCCCGCGATCTGGATGATCAACATCCCGCATAATTTTGTGATGGCGCTGCCGTGGAACCTTTTGGTAGCCGGTCCGATTTCCCGCTTCGTCTTCCGTCGCGCCTTCCCTGTGGGGACGGTTTTCGAGGAGGAGCATGCCGAGCTCTTGGAGCAGGCTATGGCTCCTGAGTGCGAGTAGCTCGCTTAGGGATCTGCTGAGCGCGGGCGACTTGCTTGGTTGGAGCCCTAAGCGTGGATAGCTCTCTCGGCGACATCGCGGGCGTGAGCGGTGCGCATGACCGGAGGGCCCGTGCTGCTCCGTTGCCCGACGTGCTAGCGCGCAGAACAATCTGTTGGTGCATTCGGCGGCTGCTGAAGCGTTTCGGCAGCCGCTTTTTATACGGAGTTTAAATACAACAGTCTGTTGTATTACGTAGAGTGGTATATCTCTAGCAGGAAAAATGCGAGAGACGGAGCATTATGGCGTTGCTAGTAGGACTGGACGTAGGGTCGACGACGACCAAAGTTTACGCGATGCACGAGGATATGACCGAGGCGTGGTGGGGATATCGCCGCCACGGGGCGTGTCAGACAGCGAGCGTGCGCGCCATGCTCGGCGAGCTCGCCGAGCGCTTTCCCCATGAGTCGCTGCGCGTTGCGGTGACCGGCTCGGGTGCGCGCGATATCGCGACCGCGCTGGGCGCCTCGTACGTTCAGGAGGTGGTCGCCAACGCGCTCGCGATCAGCAGGTTCTATCCGCAGACGCGCTGCGCCATCGAGCTGGGCGGCCAAGACGCCAAGATGATCTTCTTCCGCACCAACGATAAGGGAGACATCGAGGTTGCCGACATGCGCATGAACGGCTCGTGCGCAGGCGGTACCGGTGCATTTATCGACGAGATGGCAAAGCTCATGGGGGTCGGCACCGAATCGGGCGAGTTCGAGCAGCTCGCAAGCCGGGGAACGACCGTCCACGAGGTCTCGGGCCGCTGCGGCGTGTACGCAAAGACCGATATCCAGCCGCTGCTCAACGAGGGCATTCCTACCACCGACCTGGCGCTTTCGGCGCTTCACGCGGTCGTCCGCCAAACGATCGGCGGTCTGGCCCAGGGTATCGACATCGAGCCGCCGGTAATCTTCGAGGGCGGTACGCTCGCCTACAACCCCACGCTGGTCCGCGTGTTCCGGGAGCAACTGAATCTATCGGACGATCAGGTTATCGTCCCGCGCGATCCGCAGATCATGGTCGCGCGCGGTGCCGCCCTGTCGCTGACCGACATGTTCGCATCGTCCCAACCGATCGACCTTCCCGACGCTTTTGTCCGGCTGGATAAGCTCGAGACGGTCGCGCCCGCAAGCGGGGAGGGACGTCTTGCCCAGCCCTTTTTTGCCACACCTGCCGAGCAGGCGGATTTTACGGCACGCCATGGCAAAGAGACGCCGGCAAAGGGTCCGGATGCGTATGCGCCCGGAGAGACGGTGCGTGTGGCGCTCGGTATCGATTCGGGGAGCACGACGACCAAGTTCGCCCTGGTCGATGAGGCGGGTGAGCTTGTCGATTCGTTCTACGCGTCTAATAACGGCAGACCGCTCGACGTCGCCCAACAGGGTCTTGTCAGCTTGAAGAACCGCTGGGAGACAGCGGGAGTCACGCTTGCGATCGATGCCGTGGGCACCACGGGATACGGCGAGGAGCTTTTCGCGCGCGCGTTCCACGCCGACTACCATACGGTCGAGACGGTCGCGCACGCCCGCGCCGCGTGCGCATGCGTTCCCGATGCGACCTTCGTGCTCGACATCGGCGGACAGGATATGAAGGCCATCTGGCTCAACCACGGCGTGCTGACCGATATCGTCGTCAACGAGGCGTGCTCTGCGGGCTGCGGCTCGTTCCTCGAGGGTTTTGCCAAAAACCTCGGAATAGCCGTTGAGGATATCGCGACCGAGGCATTTTCGTCCAAAGCCCCCGCCGTTCTCGGCAGCCGCTGCACGGTGTTCATGAACAGCAGCGTCGTTTCCGAGCAGCGGCGCGGTAAGGGTCCGGGCGACATCATGGCCGGTCTCTGCCGTTCGATTATCGAGAACGTGTTCACCAAGGTCATTCGCATTTCAAATCTCAACCGTCTGGGCGACAAAGTCGTCGTCCAGGGCGGCACGTTCCGAAACGACGCGGTGCTGTGCGCATTCGAGCAGTATCTGGGCAAACCCGTCACGCGTGCGCCCCACCCGGGGCTGATGGGCGCTATCGGTATCGCCCTGCTCGCGCGCGAGGAATGCCGCAAGGGCGACGCCGGCACGTCGTTTATCGGGCTCGATGCCGTGGAGCGCTTCGAGCATCGCGAGTTCGGCGGCGTTACCTGCCGTCGGTGCAACAACCGCTGCCAGCGCGCGGTCGTGGCGTTTGGCGACGGCTCGCTTTACGTCACGGGCAATCGCTGCCCGCGCGGCGGCGCCATCTCATGGGATGAGCTTGTGCGCGAGGTTCCCGCGGCGGAGGAGCTGCGTCCGCAGGGTGCTTGCGAGGCACAGGCGCCCGGCACGGGGCGCGACCGGACCGCGGCTGCCCCCAATCTCTTTGTCGACCGCGAGAAGCTGCTGTTCGAGTCGTACCCCACGGTTCCCGTCTGCGGGGGGCGCGATGTCACGATCGGCATTCCCCGTGTGCTCGAGTTCTGGGACACCATGCCGTTCTGGTCGACGTTCTTCAGCACGCTCGGCTTTAAGGTGCGCGTCTCGGGACGCAGCACCAAGGCGATGTACGAGCGCGGTCTGGCGCACGTCACATCCGACACCGTGTGCTTCCCGGCCAAGCTCGTCCACGGGCACAGCCGAAATCTCGTCGCCGCCGGCGACGACCGCATCTTCATGCCCATCATCACGACGGTGCCCACCGAAAACACCGCCTCTACCAGCGAGTGGATGTGCGCCGTCGTAAAGGGATACCCCTACGTGATGCGCAATTCCGATAACCCGGAGGAGCGTTTCGGCGTTCCGTTCGATACACCGCTGTTCCACTGGTACGACGAGGGCGACCGAAACCGCCAGCTCAAGGCGTGGTGCAAGGAGACCTTCGATATCGATGCCGACCTGGTTGCCAAGGCGACCGAGCAGGCGGACCGCGCGCAGCAGGCGTTTGAGAACCAGCTGCAGCTGCGCGGCAGGCAGGTGCTCGAGAACCTGCGCGAGGACGGCGGCTACGCGGTGGTGATCGCTTCGCGCCCGTACCACAACGACCCGCTGGTCAACCACGGGCTGCCCAAGCTCTTCTCTGAGCGCGGCATCCCCGTGCTGACGCCCGATGCGGTGCCGGGGGTCTGCAACGTCGATCTTTCCAACAGCCGCATCGACATCGTGAACAACTACCATGCGCGCATGCTGTCGTGCGCGGTCATCGTCGCATCGACGCCCGAGCTCGAGCTCGTGCAGATGGGCAGCTTCGGCTGCGGCCACGATGCGTATCTCACCGACGAGATCGCGCGCATGATGGGCGAGATGGGCTCCAAGGTTCCGATGATGATCAAGCTCGATGAGAGCGACGTCGCCGGTCCCATGGGCATTCGCGTGCGTTCGTTTATCGAGTCGGTCAACCGTCGTCGCGCGGAGGAGCGTGCCGAGGGCGCCCGGGTGCACGCGGTCCATCCGCTCGACGACCCGTATAAGGTCCAGTACACCAAGCGCGACCGGCACGACAAGA
>DBEXKF010000172.1:0-1748 GCA_048175045.1 Collinsella sp. | reverse complement strand
AGCGTCGCCGTGCCGCACAGGCACTCGTCCGCTGGCGCCACAAAGGCAAGCTCGCCGTTGTTGACGGCAGCAAGCAGCTCGGGCGCCACGCCGGTCTCGTCGGCCTCGGAGCGGGCCTCGGCGGAGCGGGCACGCAGCGCCTTGGCCGACGTATCGGTTAGCGGCTCGTACTCCCCCACCGTCATGGCGGCGTTGCCGTTGACGTCGATCACCAGCATGAGCACGCCGTCGCGTGCGGCGTAATCGCCCTCGGCAAGCGACCACTCAACGTGCTGTTTGGCCCAGCTGAGCATGTTATGAGTAAGCGGCTCGCCCTGCACCAGGCGCTCGGACAGCGCACGAATGTGGCGGTTGAGCATGGGCACCTTTTTGTTGGACATGCGCCAACGACAGACAAGCGCGGGCTTGTCGAGCGTGAACTTCTCGACCGCCTCCTGATTGGCGCAAAATTCCTCGTACGCACGCTGATCCTCGGCATTGCCAAACAGCTCGGCATCATCAATCTGGGGCATGGTCATACCTTTCGTGTTAGTCATTCCGTCCTCTTATACCAAAAAGACGGCCCTCCAAACGGAGCGACCGTCTTTTGCAGAGATTATTTTGTTCCGGGGCGAAACTTAGTGCCTAAAGTGGCGGGCGCCGGTAAAGACCATAGCAATATTGTGCTCGTTGCAGGCCTGAATGCTCTCGTCATCGCGCTTGGAACCGCCGGGCTGGATGATGCAGGTCACGCCGTGTGCGGCAAGCACGTCGACGTTGTCGCGGAACGGGAAGAACGCGTCGCTTGCACAGGCAAAGCCGCCCTTCTCCACGCCCTCGCGCTCGCAGAAGTCCTCGGCGCGCTCGCAGGCAAGTAGCGCAGAGTCAACGCGGTTAGGCTGACCCGGGCCCATGCCAATGCCGGCCTTACCCTTGGAGACCAGGATGGCGTTGGACTTAACGCCCTTGCAGACCTTCCAGGCAAACTCGAGCTCGGCCATCTCGGCGTCGGTGGGCTTGCGGTCGGTGGGGAACGTAAAGGTCGCGGGATCCTCGGTCACGTGGTCGACCTCCTGCACTAACATGCCGCCGTCGACGGAGCGCAGCTCCACCTGAGCGCCGTGGTCCACGCCGCCGGTCGCCAACACGCGCAGGTTGGGGCGCTTGGCCATGCGCTCGAGCGCCTCGGCGGTGTAGCTCGGGGCGATGATGACCTCGACGAACTGCTTGTTCTGATCGGCAAAGTGCTCAACCAGATCAAAGGGAACCTCGCGGTTGCAGGCGATGATGCCGCCGAAGGCGCTCTTGGGATCGCAGGCAAAAGCGCGGTCGTAGGCAGCCGTGATGTCCTCGGCAACGGCGGAACCGCAGGGGTTCTGGTGCTTGAGGATTACGCAGGCCGGCTCGTCGAACTCGCGGACCAGGTTCCAAGCGGCGTCGGCATCCAGATAGTTGTTGTAGCTGAGCGGCTTGCCCTGGATCTGCTTGGAGCCCACGAGCGGGAACTGCGAGCTCGCGGTGTTCTCGCAGCCCTCGGCAAAGCGATAGACTGTGGCTTTCTGCTGCGGGTTCTCGCCATAGCGCAGGTCGTCGACCTTCTCCAGCGAAATCTCGAGCTTGGCAGAGGTGTCCGCCACGTCGCTTGCCTGGGCGGCGAGCCAGCGGGAGATGGCCGTGTCGTAGGCGGCGGTGGTCTGGTAGACCTTCACCTGCAGGCGACGACGGGTGGAAAGCGTGGTGCAGCCACCGGTCTCGTGCATCTCGGCCAG
>DBEXKF010000171.1:0-2005 GCA_048175045.1 Collinsella sp. | reverse complement strand
AGAAATGTCTCGATCTGTAACATCTAGAAGTGGAAAATGGGTCCACTTGTTACAGATCGAGACAAACCAAAACCGTCCGGCAGAAGATCTCGATCTGTGACACCTAGACATCAAAAGCGGGTCTAGATGTTACAGATCGAGACGTTTGCCTGGGTAGGTGCTCCGCCCCATTACATCCCTGTCAACAACACGACATCGAGAATCGTCACGATGACGCCGATCCCTACGAGCAGCGCGTTGAGCGGGCGCGAGTTGGCGTATTTGCCCATGACGCGGCGTGAGCTGGTGAGCCGTATGAGCACAAAGACCGTAATCGGCAGCTGAAGAGACAGCAGCGCCTGACTCCAGATGAGACCCTCAAAAGGATTCGGGACGACCAAGCACGCCGTCACTGCGCCGACGAAACAGGCCGCCACCCCGATCGAGGAATGTCGGTCGTGGATGTCGTATTCCTCGTCGAACATGCCCGCGGTGATGGTGCCAGCCGCCATGCCCACCGTCACACTACTCGATATGCCCGCAAACAGCAGTGCCACCGCAAAGATGGTCGAGCTTGCCGGGCCCAGAATGGGGGAGAGCGTGTCCGCTGCGACGGCGAGGTCGTCTACGACAATGCCATGCGCAAAGAAGGTCGTTGCGGCCAGGATGACCATGGCCGAGTTGATCGCCCAGCCCACGCCCATCGAAAAGAGCGTGTCGAAGAGCTCGTAGCGCAGACGTTCCTCGATAACCTGCTCGCCTTGGCCTTCGAAGTGCATGGATTGGATGACCTCGGAGTGCAGGAAGAGGTTGTGGGGCATAACGACCGCGCCTAGGACACTTACGATAATCGCGGCCGAGCCGGTGGGCATACTGGGTGTGATCCAGCTTGCGGCGGCCTGCGGCCAGTCGACCTTGACCAGCGTAAGCTCAGCCAAAAGCGAGAGTCCTACCACGCCTACGAAGGCGATGATCCATCGCTCGGCGCGCTTGTAGGAGCTCGTCATGAGCATCGCCATCGATACTGCCGCCACGATGACGCAGCCCGCGCGCACGGGCAGCCCAAAGAGCATTTGAAGGGCAATCGCGCCACCCAGGACTTCGGCCATGGCGGTGGCGATGGTCGCGAGATAGGCGCTGGCGAGTACTGCGCGTCCCACGATGCGGGGGAGGTAGCGTGTTGTGGCCTCGGCAAGACAGGTGCCCGTGGCGATGCCCAAGTGCGCCGCGTTGTGCTGCAGCACGATGAGCATGATCGTGGACAGCGTGACGATCCACAGCAGCGCGTAGCCAAACTGCGAGCCGGCGGCCATGTTGGAGGCCCAGTTGCCCGGATCGATAAAGCCGACGGTCACGAGCAGCCCGGGGCCGATATGCCGCGCAATGTCTAGGCCTCCGTGACCGCCGGTGCGTCGGGAGCCAAAATGTTGTTTGAGATGGTTGAGCATGGTGAGCTCCTGCGTGCCGTTTGTTTGACGCCGCAAAGGATACCCGTTTCAGGCTCAAAAGTTAACCAAGACTAACAAAATTGTTGTATTTGAATAGGATGGTGAAAGGGGATTGCTGAAATGTCTTGATCTGTAACAACTAGGGATGGAAATTGGATCTTACTGTTACAGATTGAGATGTTTGAAGTGGTGAGTTTACAGGTCGAACTTGGGGCCCTTGTCGTTGTCCTTGAGGTCGGCGGTGTCACTCGTAGGGCGTGCGTTACGCGATTGTTTCGAAACGGGCGGGAAACACAACGGGCCGGCGATGCACCTAGTATGCCTAGTCAACTGACTGTCTAATAGCTAGGGGAGGATCGCGATGCAGGCAGATTCCGCTCAACAGCAGGGCCTTTATCGCCCCGAATTCGACCACGATGCATGTGGCATCGGCGCGCTTGCCGATATCAACGGTGAGCGCCATCACCAGATTCTGGACGATGCACTGTCCATTCTGGTCAACTTGGAGCACCGCGGCGGCACGGGACTCGAGAAGAACACCGGCGACGGCGCTGGCATCCTGTTCCAGGTTCCGCATC
>DBEXKF010000170.1:0-3261 GCA_048175045.1 Collinsella sp. | reverse complement strand
AGTCGGCGATGAGCACGTTGGTCTTGGCGCCCATGTTCTGCAGCTCAACACGGCCCTTGAGGGTGCCGAAGTAGTGGCCCAGGTGCAGACGGCCGGTGGGGCGGTCGCCGGTGAGCATGGTGAACTTCTCGGGCGTCTTGGCCAGGCCCTCGCGAATGGCGTTGCTCTTTTGCAGCGCGACTTCGTAGCTGTTCTCGTTTGGCATGATTGCTCCTTACGTATGTTCATGGGTCAAGATGATAACGCGTTTATTGGAGGGGTGGTGCGTAAGTAGGCGAGGGGCGGGAGAGGGACGCGCGTGGTGCGGCATGTGCGATGGGTGTGGCGCGGCCGTGCTTGGCTAACGGTGCCTTGGCACATCCTCGGCAGCTTGCCCTAGAGCTTGGGGTGGCGCTCTTCTTTGCGCTCCTCGGCTGCCTGCTCCTCCTGCTTAAAGGCGGGGTCGTCGGGGGTGACGAGCTCGTCCTCGTGCGTGCGCTTGTTGTAATGGTGGCGTAGCACGGGTTCAAACAGGTGCAGGTGCTTGGCGAAGGCCGCCGAGCCAATGGCGAGCACGGTAAAGATGAGCACACGCATGGGCACTTCGACCTGGTTAATCGCGGCGGCTCCGGCCGAAAGCATGATGCACCAGGCATAGATGAGCAGCACGGCCTGTTTTTGGTTGTAGCCTTCTTGGATCAGGCGGTGGTGGATGTGGCCCTTGTCGGCCTGCCCGATGCTAATGTGGGCGCGCCTGCGGCGCACGATGGCGCTAAACGTGTCGATGATGGGCACGCCGGCAACGATGAGCGGGATGATAAGCGAGGTGAGTGCGGCGGTGCGGCTCACGTTGAGCAGCGAGATGGAGCCCAGTGCAAAGCCCAGAAGCAACGACCCCGAGTCGCCCAAGAAGATGCTTGCGGGGTTGAAGTTGTAGCGCAAAAAGGCCAGACAGGCGCCAAAGAGCGCAATGGAGAGCGCAGCGGCGTCGATACGGCCCGAGAGAACGGCCATCGAAAACATGGTGAACGAGGCGATGCCGCAGATGCCCGTGGCCAAGCCGTCGAGGCCGTCGATGAGGTTAATGATGTTGGTGAATGCCACCAGATAGATCACGGTGATGGGGTAGGCGAGCCATCCGAGCATGATTTCGCCGGGGGCAAACGGGTTGACGATGACGCCGATTTTTAGGCCGCCGATACAGGCGATAAGCGCGGCGAGGACTTGTCCGGCCAGCTTTTGCTTGGGCTTGAGCTGGAAGACGTCGTCGATAGCGCCGGTCGCAAAGATGACGGTAAAGGAGAGCGCCAGCATGGGATAGCTAATGTGAAGGCGCGGGTGCGGCACCAGGACGGGTGGCCAGCCTAGGTGCCAGGTGCCTAGGATTTGCACAATGCAGGCAACGACCAGGCCCAAAAACACCGCCGTTCCGCCCAAACGCGGGATGGGCTTGGTGTTGATGCGGCGCTTAGAAGGATAGTCGACGGCATCGAGCTTAATTGCCAAGCGCTTGACCAGGGGCACCGCGAGGAAGGTCGTGATAAAGGCCGCCGCTGCCACGCATAGGTACGGTATGTAGCTCGGGGATGAAGCCATGAATCTAAAAACCGCCAAGCGTCGAAGGAAAAGGTCAGAAGAACGCCATGCGCAAAGGGCATAGCCGAACCATAATACTCGACCAAGGGGGGTGCATGGAATTGCACGCAGCGATAATCACGCGCTTACCAGATATTGGGATGTTGTCGATGGCTTGTCGGGATGCCGGCGTGGATCCATATGGACTGTAATGGCAATTTTCGGCAAAAGAAAACCACCCCCCACGTTACGAAAATGAACCCACCTAAAACAGGTGGGTGCCCTCATCGACTGTTCCAGCGTCCTTAACAACGAAGGATACCTGTACTAGGTACGACTGTGTGGGCTCCCTAAATAAACGCGACGGTTCACCCAGTTGCTCCGCGGGGGGCGGAATACCTACATCATAAAGCGGCACTTTATCGATTCCAGTCTTGACATTACAAAAATCGTGTCGGACGATTACGGCGCCTTGGGCTCGAGCCGTCTGTGCGGTTGGTCCCTTTGCGTTTGAGCTGCTGAATCGTTGTTTTGGAGCATGTTTTTATGCCGACGACGTTGACCGAACTATTTTCGCCTGCCTGCCATTTGTGTCCGCGCCGTTGCGGTGCGGCGCGCGATGAGGGCGCGCGCGGCGTATGCGGTGCTAACGGCACGCTCAAGGTGGCCCGCGCGGCGCTCCATATGTGGGAGGAGCCGCCTATCTCGGGCGAGGCCGGTTCGGGCACGATCTTCTTTAGCGGCTGCTCGCTCAAATGTATCTACTGCCAGAACCACGAGATCTCGACCGGCAATTTTGGGCTTGAGATTTCGCCTGAGCGCCTGGTCGAGATTATGCTGGAACTGCAGGACCAAGGTGCCAACAACATCAATTTGGTGACGGCGACGCACTATGCGCACCTGTTGCCCGCTGCGATTGCCGCGGCACGGATGCGCGGGCTGGTCATCCCGATCGTCTACAACACGAGTGGTTACGAGCGTGCGAGTGCCGTGGCGGCGCTGGGCGACCTGGTCGATGTGTGGCTCACCGACTTTAAATATGCCGATGCCGGGCTTGCGCAGTCGCTCTCTCATATAAAGGATTACCCGCGTGTGGCTGTGTCGGGCCTGGCCCAGATGGCGCACGAGGTCGAGCGCCGCGGGGGAGAGCTGGTGGATGAGGGCGGGCTTATGAAGCGTGGCATGATCGTGCGTCACCTGGTGCTTCCGGGGCATGCAGACGATTCGTGTCGCGTGCTGGACCTGGTGTGGCAGACGGTGGGCGACGTGCCGATCTCGGTTATGAACCAGTACACGCCCAATGCGCTCATGCGCGAGCAGGGCGGCGACCTGGCACGCGCCGTGTCGCGTGAGGAGTACGAGCAGGTGCTCGACCATGCCGACGACCTGGGTTTTACGACGATGTTCTGGCAAGAGGGCGGCGCGGTAGACGAGAGCTTCACCCCGGCCTTCGACACCACCGGTGTTCTTACCAGCGCAAAGTAGTGCGTTCGTCGATGATTTTTCTGGGACGGGGATAAAAAATCATCGAGAGGATCGCCTGTTCGAAAAGTTGCCAAAATAGCCGCGCCCCAAAAAGACTGGTTATTGGGCGTTGACAGTTGGCGAGCCGTAGGTAAAATATCAACTTGTCCTGGGGACGTAGCTCAGTTGGGAGAGCGCTGCCGTCGCATGGCAGAGGCCGAGGGTTCGACTCCCTTCGTCTCC
>DBEXKF010000169.1:0-4255 GCA_048175045.1 Collinsella sp. | reverse complement strand
GGGCGCAGTATCGGGAGCTCCTTGCCGAAAACCCGTTTGAGGGAATACGTATCGTCGATATCATTCGAGAGGGGATGACGGGCGATGACCCACGCCTACAGTGAGATGTATCTCGAGGATGCAATGAGAACGCTGGGCGAGGCGGTCGATTTTGCTCTCTGTGACCAAGGGCTGACTCCAGCCGAGTTGACGGCGATCCTGTCGAACGCTCTTGAGATGAAACAGTTTGAGCGCGGTATGCCTCGCGTCGTCTGCGGCATGGCGGGCGACGAGCTCGCGCGCGATATTATCGCCCATGCGGGACTGACCCCCGTCAAATGTAGGGAGACCTATCCGTTCGACCGTTCGCCTCAGTATTGGGCGGGGTGGGTTATGGCCTATACGCAATGGATGAGCAGCTTGGGCTTTAATAAGCTACTCGAAGTCGCTCCGCTCGATTGGATCATCGGCTCGTACCATCCGCTCCACGAGGCCTCCGAAGATAAATTCGCCCAGATTGTCATCGAAAAATGGAACAACGCCCAGGCAGACAAAAAGGGCCTCAAGGCGGCACGAAAGGCTGCCGGACTAACGCAAAAACAGCTCGCCGCCCAATCGGGGGTTAAGCTTCGCGCCATACAACTCTACGAGCAGAACCAGCTCGACCTACGCCGTGCCTCGGTTTCCTCGGCATTGGCGCTTGCAGACACCCTAAACGGCACCCTCGAAGACCTCGTCTGGCAACCGATTGCTCTGGAGTACGACTCGCAGGCTATTTCGTCTGTAAAGCTATAGAGGAGTCAGACATGCCTTGGAGCTATGTTCAACAAAATGACGGCGCTGATTGCGTTGCTCAAGAAGATCATTCAACTGCGCACGTGGCAAATTCAGCATCACCGATTTTGCTCGGCGGCGCCACGTCAATCGACGAAGCTATTCGGCTGACCATTTCGAACATGCCCAACGCGCTCAGGCTCTTGGAGAACTCATGATGGCGGCTACGCGGCAGAGTGCTCGTCCGTTCCCGCCGCTCGTGCTCGATGATGCCGGTTCGCTCGAAGATATGGCCGCGGCCGTGATGCGCCTGCACAGCACGCTGATGACGGTCGGGCGCTGCTATACAACCGACGCCACAGGCGACCGGGCCGCGCTTGAGCTTGGACGCGTCGAGTCCGTGCTTGCGGGTGCATTCTGTACGATATTCGGTCAATCGCCGGCCGATCGCTTCGCAGACATCTTTGACCAGGTCACCTACGTGGCCGAGCACATGGTCAAGGACCACATCTTTGAAGACGGTAACAAACGAACCAGCCTTGTCTTTGCGTTGTCCGTCTTAAGGTTCGCAGGCACTCCGGTCGTGCTGTCTGACAGCCCCGAACCAAAAGACAACCAGTACTACGCCTGGATCCAGGACCTCGTTTCCAGTCTCCGCACGAACAGCGAGCTAGCCGAAGAGCTGCGCTGCGGATTCGTTGCGGGCACGGGCGATCTGTCGCTCGTATAGAATCTAAGCATCCGCACGCCGGTTAATGAATTGATTGGACACCACATGGAGATCCCCAGCACCCTGTGCAGTAATGTGTACGACTTCGCGTTTTGCCCCGAGCCCTGCTACGACCGCCTTGTCGACCTCGCCGATCCCGAGGACTGGGGTCCCGGGAACCGCATCCTCAGAAACTACGTGTCGGTTTCGGGTAGCCGCGCGGTGTTCCTGACCGAGCGCGACGTGGACCAGACCGCGCCGTCCAACCTGCCGCTGGTGTTCGACGACGACCGCTGCCTATTCAACACCGGCCTGTACACGCGCCGCTACGAGACCATCTACGGTCTGTTTGAGCCCAACACCAAGCCCGACGCGCGCCAGCGCTGGTTTTTGAAGGGCTTCTTTAAGGAGAGCGACCCCATGCTGGTCTCGTTTGAGTACCTGCCGTGCCGCGTGCGCTTTGCCGAGGACCCCTCCGAGCTGGTCTTTGACTACCGACTGCCCATCCGCTCCAACATCGACCACATTCTGGGCGACGAGGAGAACCTTACGCGCATCCCCGCCAGCCTGATGGGGGAGGACAACTCGCTGCTGCTGCGCCGCGCTTTTGAGGGCGCCGTCGTCGAGGCCGCCCGCCGCGCCGCCGCAAACTACACGCTCGCTGTGCCGCAGTTCTACGGCGGCCGGATCCAGCTGCTCTTGCCGCTGTGCCTGACCGGCGACAAGCCCGAGCTGGCGCTGACCATCCAGCGCGAGGACGGTTTCTACGCCGCGCGCACCTGCCTCACGCTCGACATGGCCTACAACAACGCGCGACTCATCTGCCGCCCTGAGACTTCGTGGATCAAGCGATAAAGGGCTGTTGAACTGGTGGTTTATCGCGTACCCTGATTGCGGTTGCGCGGTTTGCTCCCACGAATTTAAAATCGAGGGTAAAAAGTTCTTGGTAAACCGCGCGCGGCTATGTTAGTATCTCTTTTGCCGAAAGGCGACGGGCGATTGGCTCAGGGGTAGAGCATATCCTTCACACGGATGGGGTCACAAGTTCGAATCTTGTATCGCCCACCATCAAAAGCACAGGCCAGAGGTGTTAACCCTCTGGCCTTTTTCTTTTTGACACCAAGGCCGACACCAAAATCGACTCGAAGTCGTATAAGGCGTCTTTTTTATCGCGCCCTTTTTTGACGCCATTGCATGTTTTGTATAAAACACATCCGTATTTTCATTGAACTCCCCATGTGATTCGAGCGCAAATGTGGAGACAGGGACCGCATGCCCAGAGCGCCTTCCAGCGGATTTCTATCACACGACGGTTTTTCGGCAGAACTCGGCAAGCTTTTGGTCAGCGTTTGGTCAGCTTCCGGTACTTACCCGCATGATGCCCCGGTAGATAATCGTCCACGACCACAACCGCATGGTCTACGGCCGATACCAGGGGAGACGCAAATGGACGAAATCGTCTGCGCAAACACCGCATTCCGCTATTGGCGCTGCCCACCGCAGGTGCGCGACCTCTACCCGCGCCTACCCAACTCCGAAGAAGGCTGGCGAGCCCTATCTCAATCGCCCTTTGTAGTCGACGTCCTCAAGACCCCGATTATTACCGCAACAGTGCCCGGTGGCGTTAACTACCATTCGGGATTACGGACAACAATCCACTGTGATGATGCTTCGGGGGTGGACAGCACGCTGGAAACCGCGATGAGCTTTAGGGTTACCAATCCACTTGCGACGCTATTTACCATGGCGCGCTTTGTATCTCCAACCGATCTTGTCCTTGCCATGTACGAATTTTGCGGATGGTTCTCAGTCTTTGAGCCCACCGCCGCAGCAGAAGCAGAACTACTCAAAGCTGAAGGCGCCGCACAGGACGCCACCACCGAATCCCTCTTTGACCTCGATGAAAGCCAAGACGAACCACAATGGAAACGCGTTTATGCGCGTATAAAAGTCAAAGAACAGGTAAATACGAAGGGGCCCAACGGACAAAAGAAGACGAAGGAGGTCACAAGGCTAAAGGGCACTTCGCTCTGGATGAGGAAACCGCTCATCGAATTACACGAGCTTCATGAGTACGCCAGTAAGATGAAAAAACGAAAGTGGGGTACGAAGTTTTACAACGCCGCGCAGCTGGTGACAGGTATAGCAGCTTCTCCGCTTGAAGTTGCAGGAATTTTATTGCTATCGCTTCCTCGATCTCGCGGCGGTGCCGGCTTTCGAAACGTTTATGTTAACGACCTTACGCCGCTCACCGCATCGGCGCAGAGCATTGCAGGGCAAAAAGTCTGCTACGGGGATATCGTGATCGTGAATCCAACCATAATGAAGGCAGGCATCGTGGAGATTCAGGGAGAGGTTATCCACGGATCAGGCGCCGTGCTCGACCACGATGCCAAACGCATGACGGCGCTGCAAAGTATGGGGTATGACGTCTTTCTGGTTACGCACGACATGCTTAACGATGCCGAGCAGCTT
This sequence comes from Collinsella sp., assembly GCA_048175045.1. Taxonomy (GTDB): domain Bacteria; phylum Actinomycetota; class Coriobacteriia; order Coriobacteriales; family Coriobacteriaceae; genus Collinsella. Next base: position 318 of record DBEXKF010000169.1, on the reverse strand, counting down.
GATGCGATCGTGCGAAGTCTTTGCTCGCGCTTGGAATTGCGCTATAGGTGCAAAACTAAGGCGCAAAAGACGACGGAAATGGAGTTGCGAGCCAACGTACTATGCAACTGGCTGGAAATCGGTCGTTAGACGGGTGCCTTGCTCACTTCCGGGCGCCCTCGGTCGGCTGCCTGCGATGCCGCCGCCACGAAACCGGCCCATCTACTACGTTTAAGCCCGACCCCTCGACCATACCCCGTATTTCGCGAAAACCGCAGGCCGTCTACCTGCGATTTTATTTTTGCCCGAGGCGCCATGGTCGGGGGATGCCGGCCAAAC
>DBEXKF010000168.1:0-1959 GCA_048175045.1 Collinsella sp. | reverse complement strand
CCGTATCTTCCAAGCAAGGAAGAGTTGGCGCGCGAGCTGAGCGCCGAGTACCGCGCCATCAACGAAGCGACTAATGGCGAAGCGCAAGGGTAGCAGCACGTTGCGACCGATACCCCCGATGGCGCTCCACATCACCCGGGAAAGAGGAGCGTTCCATGACAGACAGACCGAAAACAACACTGCGCGACTGCATCTATGGACTTGCCGTCGGCGACGCGCTGGGCGTTCCCTACGAGTTCAGGCCCCGCGGCACGTTCGAATGCACGGACATGATCGGCTACGGCACGCATGGGCAGCCCGCCGGCACCTGGAGCGACGACACGTCCATGACGCTTGCTACCTGCGACTCGATTAGGGAGCTCGGGCATATCGACACCGCAGACATGCGCGACAAGTTCGTAAACTGGATTGCCCGTGGCGAGTATACGATCGACGGCGTTTTCGATTACGGCGGCACGACCGCTCGCGCCCTGCACACCGGCAAAGGTGGCTCCGGCGAACGCGACAACGGCAACGGTTCGCTCATGCGCATCGCTCCCCTGGCGTTCACCGATGCGACAGACGAAGAGATCAGCGAGGTCTCCGCGATTACGCACGCCCACAGAACGTCAACCGATGCATGCGTCATATTTGTCGAGCTGTTGAGGAGCGTGATGAACGACGCGCTCCCCTCGTGGGCGCTGCATCTGAAAGGCGTGTCTGAGCAGGAAATCAGGTCAGGTGGCTTCGTGCGCGACACGCTTAAGGCAGCCGCCTGGTGCTTTGTCAACACTAACAGCTACGAAGATTGCGTGCTTGCCGCCGTCAACCTAGGCGACGACACCGACACCACCGCAGCCGTCGCCGGCTCCCTCGCCGGCACGGCATACGGTATCGACGCAATTCCGCAGGAGTGGATAGACACTCTACGCGGTAAAGAGCTGATAGAACGGTGTTTGTTTTAGGACACGCCTTCAACGAATACAATGTCAGTCAACGCAAATGATTAAGGGACCGCATAAATGATGATTACAGAATGCGCCGTCATGGGTCCGTTCGTCACAGAGCAAAGTGCCGTGGGGCCGAACACCGTGTTGGTATTCGAATCCCCGCTGCCGCAGAAAAGGGCCGGTTGCAGCCGGCCCTTTAGACATTAGCACCTGCGTTGCCCGCGCTTCCGAAGTTGACCGACTGAGGAGCGGGTTCCGCGGCACACCTTGATTTTACCCGATGGGGCGGCTCTTTTGCAGCCGTCCCACCGTTTATTTAGATCTACTACGACGGACAGCTCACACTACTGCGCACTGTCCCGTACCGCCCCCCTTACTTCCCAAATAGCGCGCCGAACAGGCCCTTGCGCTTGGGCTTTTCCTCTCGGTAGGAACCCTCGGCAACCGCCGCCGCCTGACGTGGTTGTTCGCTGCCCCCACGGCGCACGATCTGGTACAGGAACGGCGATTTAACGTATTTGACCTCGATGGGCGTGGCGTGAACGGTGCTTTCGCCGGACAGATGCAGGCTCGGGTTGAGTGGCGCCACGATATGCGTCTCGCGCTTGTCGCTAAACACCACCGCTGCCGCGCGACCCGTCTGGCCGTTCACGGCGATGCGCACCTGCTCGTCATCGCGTCCGTCACACGCGGGGCGATCGACAAAGTAGACCGGCACCATAATCAGGCCGTCCTTGTGCTTGCGGGCCTTGCGCGCCCAAGTGCGGATGCTCTTTTTATTGAAGCCCAAAAACGCCTCGGCATCGTTGCCGGCAATGTCGAGCGCCAGCTTATCAATGACCACCTGGTCCTTGGTGGACGCGTCGACGGAGACAACGCGGAAGTCGCCTTCCTGCATGGCCGGGTCAAACGGCCCCACCTTGGCAAAGTCCCACGGCTCCAGAATGCCCATAAGGCGAACGTCCAGGTAGTTTGCCCTGGGATACGCCCAGTCGAGCACCTCGTAGTACACCAGGGTCTCCTTGCCCAG
>DBEXKF010000167.1:0-6439 GCA_048175045.1 Collinsella sp. | reverse complement strand
TCATCGTCGTATTCATCACCGCAATAGTGTAGTGGTGGCCGTGTAATGCGGGAGGGGCTACCGTTAGGCTGGATGACATGAAGATCGATATCGTGAGCGTGTTCCCCGAATACTTTGAGGTGATGAACCTCAGCCTGATGGGCAAAGCCCAGGCCAAGGGATTGTTGGAGATCAAGGCGCACAACCTGCGCGACTGGACGCACGACCGCCATCGTACCGTCGATGACGAGCCGTACGGCGGCGGGCAGGGCATGCTCATGAAGGTCGAGCCTATCGCCGAGGCCATCGAGGCCATTAGCGCAGAGGGTCCCAAGCCCACTGTGGTGTTCTTTACCCCCTGTGGCGAGCCCTTTACGCAGCATGTGGCCGAGCGCCTGCTCAAAAGTGAGCGCCTGCTGTTTGTGTGCAGCCGCTACGAGGGCGTCGACGAGCGTGCGTATGCGTATGCCGATGAGCGTCTGTCGATCGGCGACTACGTGCTTACGGGTGGCGAACTTCCCGCTATGGTCGTTGCCGATGCCGTCGTACGCTTGATTCCCGGCGCCCTGGGCGACGAGATGAGCAATGTGGACGAGTCGTTCTCGACCGCCGAGGACGGAGGCCTGCTCGAGTACGCGCAGTACACCCGTCCCGCCGAGTTCAACGGCGAGGGCGTGCCGCCAGTGCTCGTGAGTGGCGATCACGCCAAGGTCGACGCTTGGCGCCGCAAGAACGCCATCGAGCGCACCTGCCGCTGGCGTCCCGATCTGATCGAGACGGCGCGCCTTACGCCCCAGGAGCGTGCGTACGCGCAGGAGATTTTGGACGCTTCGTATTCGCAGAGCGAGGAGTGAGAATGGTTCCATCGCAGCATTCCGCGTTGAGGGGCGCTTTTGAGTGGATCGTGGTCATCGCGATCGCGCTCGTGGCCACCTTCTTGATTCGCTCGTTTGTGGTCGAGCCCTTTGTGGTGCCCACCGGCTCCATGGAGTCCACGATCGAGATTGGCGACCAGATCCTGGCACAAAAGGTGAGCCTCGAGCTCGGTCAGCCTGTCAGCCAAGGCGATATCGTGGTGTTTCACAACCCCGATGGCACCTCCGAGCATGATGTTCTTGTCAAGCGTGTTATTGCCACGGCCGGCCAGACGGTCGACCTGCAGGATGGCAAGGTGGTCGTTGACGGCCAAGCGCTCGACGAGGACTATACGACGGGCATGAGCTGGCCGCTTTCGGTCCAAGCGCCTGGCGCTCAGGTAAGCTATCCCTACACGGTTCCCGACGGGTGCGTGTGGGTGATGGGCGACAACCGCGAAAACTCTGCCGACTCACGCTACTTTGGTCCCGTCGATCGCTCTGATTTGATCGCTGTGACGCTTGTGCGCTACTGGCCGCTCAACCGCATCGGCGCTATCGACTAAAAACCGCTATAGTACAGTACCTAACCGTGTAATCGTTTCGACGAGGGGATATTAGAGGCATGAACGCTTCATCGCTTTCCTTCCAAGACATCATCCTGCGCCTCCAGCAGTACTGGGGCGAGCAGGGCTGCGTCATTATGCAGCCCTATGACTCCGAGGTCGGTGCCGGTACCTTCCATACCGCGACCACGCTGCGCTCGCTCGGTCCCGCCGAGTGGCGCACCTGCTATGCGCAGCCCTGCCGCCGTCCCGCCGACGGCCGCTACGGCGAGAACCCCAACCGCATGCAGCACTACTATCAGTTCCAGGTGCTCATCAAGCCCTCTCCGGTCAACGCACAGGAGCTTTACCTGGGGTCTCTTGCCGCTATCGGTCTGGACCCCAACGACCATGACGTCCGCTTTGTCGAGGACGACTGGGAGAGCCCGACGCTTGGCGCCTGGGGCCTTGGCTGGGAGGTCTGGCTCAATGGCATGGAGGTCACGCAGTTTACGTACTTCCAGCAGGTGGGCGGCATCGAGGTCGACCCCGTGCCCGTTGAGATTACCTACGGCCTGGAGCGTATCGCCATGTACGCCCAGGGCGTCAACTCGGTCTACGACCTGGTGTGGAGCTACCTGCCCGACGGCACGCCCATGACCTACGGCGACGTGTTCCTGGAGAACGAGCGCGAGTTCAGCGCTTATAACTTTGAGGTCGCCAACGTCGAGATGATGCGTCAGAAGTTTGACGACTACGAGGCCGAGTGCCATTCCTGCCTGGAACGAAAGCTGCCGCTGCCGGCGTACGACTGTGTCATGAAGTGCAGCCACGCCTTCAACCTGCTCGATGCCCGCGGCGCCCTGTCCGCGGTCGAGCGTGCCAACTACATCCTGCGCGTCCGCGCCGTCGCCAAGGCGTGCTGCGAGGCCTACATGGCCGAGGTCGCCGGAGTCAACGAGAATGCCGACCAGGAAGGCGAGGTGGCGTAAGCCATGGCAGACGCTAAGGATTTCCTGTTTGAGATCGGTACGGAGGAAATGCCCTCCGCACCGCTGAACAATGCCGTCAAGCAGCTTGGCACCATGATCGCCAAGGGTCTCGACGAGGCCGGTCTGGCCCACGGCGAGGTCCGCGTGATCTCGAGCCCGCGTCGCCTGGCTGCACTCGTTGCCGACGTCGCCACCGCGACCCATGAGGTTCACGAGGTCAAGCGTGGCCCCGCGGCCAACATTGCCTTCGACGCTGACGGTAACGCCACCAAGGCCGCCCAGGGCTTTGCCCGCAAGTGCGGTGTGGCTGCCGAGGACCTGGTCCGTCGCGAGGACACCGACGGTCGCGAGTATGTGTTCGCCGAGAAGAATATTCCCTCCGCACCGGCTACCCCGATCCTGACGGCCCTGTGCGAGAAGACCATCGCCGGCCTGCAGTGGCCCAACTACCGCAGCCAGCGCTGGGGTCACGAGCATGCGACCTTTGTTCGTCCGGTCCGCTGGATCTGCTGCCTTTTGGGCGAGGATGTTGTGCCCGTGTCGTTTGCCGACGTGACGAGCGGCAACACCACGCGCGGTCATCGCGTGCTTGGCCCCGGTGACCACGTTGTCGCCAGCCCCGCCGCCTACGAGCAGGTGCTCGAGGACGCCGGCGTGCTCTCTGCCGAGCGCCGTCGCGAGGCCATCCTCGCCGGTATCGCCGAGGTCGAGGCTGCCCGTCCCGGCTGCCATGTCGATACGCCCAAGAAGGTCTTTGAGGAGGTCATCAACCTCTGCGAGTGGCCGACGGTGCTCGTCGGTACCTTCGATGAGGAGTTCCTCAAGGTCCCGCACGAGATCATCTGCGAGTCCATGCTCACCAACCAGCGCTACTTCCCGATCTATGACGGCGAGGGCAAGCTCACGCGTGAGTTCGTGGTCGTCTCCAACAGCAAGCCCGAGAACGCCGAGCGCGTGATCGACGGCAACGAGCGCGTTGTGCGTGCCCGTCTGGACGATGCCAAGTTCTTCTACGAGGAGGACCTGAAGATCTCCCTCGACGAGTTCCGCGAGCGTCTGGCCAAGGTCGCCTTCCAGGAGAAGCTCGGTAGCGTGCTCGCCAAGTCCGAGCGCATTGAGCAACTCGCGCTTGCCATCGCTCGCGAGGCCCATCTGGGTGCTCATCTGGCAGCTGACGCCGGCCGTGCCGCGCACCTGTGCAAGGCCGACCTGGTGTCCAACGCCGTCGTCGAGTTCACGAGCCAGCAGGGCGTGATGGGCGGTTATTACGCGACCGCGATGGGGGAGAACGACGAGGTCGCCCACGCCATTCGCGATCACTATCGTCCCCGCTTTGCCGGTGACGAGCTGCCCGAGGGCACCGCTGGCTGCATCGTGGCCTGTGCCGACAAGCTCGATACCATTGCCGGTATCTTTGCCATCGGCGAGCCCCCGACCGGCTCCTCCGACCCCTATGCGCTGCGTCGTGCCGCTATCGGCATCATCAACATCCTGCGCGACCGCCTGCCGATCGACCCCACGTCGCTTATCGACTTTGCGCTCGAGCTCTATAGTGAGCAGGGCATTGAGTTTGACGCCGCCGAAGTCGCCCAGCAGGTTCGCGACTTCTTCCATGGCCGCCTGGTGAGCATGGCCCGCGACGAGAAGATCCCGGCCGATACCGTCGCCGCCGTCTCCGCGGTGCACATCATCGCCCCGTCCGTCTTCTTCGCCCGCTGCGCCGCCCTCGACGAGGCTCGCAAGAACGACGCCGAGACCTTTGACAACCTGGCGACGGCCTATGCCCGTGCCGCGCATATCTCCAAGCCCGAGCTGGGCGCGGAGTACGACCGCGCCCTGATGGGCGAGGTCGAGCTCGCGCTTGCCGATGCCTCCGAGGCTGCTCAGACCGCTGTCGACGCCGCCCTTGCTGCCGAGGATTACCCGGCCGCATTTGCGGCCCTTGCCGCCCTGCGCGCCCCCATCGACCGCTTCTTCGATGAGGTTATGGTCATGGACAAGGACGAGCAGCTCCGCGATAATCGCCTTAAGCTGCTCAACCGCTTCGAGGCCGTTTTCTCCGGCATTGCCAACATCGGTGAGCTTGCCCGCAAAAAGTAAGCCAGCCTGCGCGTAAGCGCAAAAGGAGCCCCGCATGGATTGCCCGGTCACCGCTCGTCCCACCGTTATCGTTATCTCCGACTCGCTCGGTGATACCGCTTGTGAGGTGGTGCTTGCGGCGTCCGGGCAATTTGATGAAGGGGCTTTTTGTGTTTTGCGCCTGCCTAAGGTGACTTCTGTGGAGCAGGTCAAGTCATTTGTGGGGCCGCGCGTCGATGCCGACCATCGCGATATCGCCGTGTTCCATACCATCGTCGACCCGGCGCTACGTGCTCGTGTGCTCGATTACCTGGGCATGCTGCATATTCGCTCGGTCGACCTGATCGGCCCGACGCTCGCCGTGCTGTCGTCGCTCATCGGTGTACCGCCCAAGGGCGTCGCGGGCGTGATTCACAGGACCGATGACCGCTATTTCCATCGTATCGAGGCCATGGAGTATTTCGTTGAGCACGATGACGGGCGCGGCTGCGACGATCTGTCGGGTGCCGATATCGTGCTGCTGGGCGTATCGCGCACGTCCAAGACGCCGCTGTCGATGTTTTTGGCCTTTCAAGGTTACAAGGTTGCCAATGTTCCGTTGGCCCATGGCATGGAGCCGCCCAAGTCAATTTACGAGGTCGACCCGATGCGTTTGTTTGGCCTGATTTCGACCGTCGACGTTATTTCCGAGATTCGCGATAGCCGCTTGGGCGATGACTACGCCCGTGCCGTTGCCGGCTCCTATGCCGAGCCCGAGAGCGTGCGCAGCGAGCTCGAGGAAGCTCGTGCCCTCATGAAGCGCCTAGGCTGCTTTGTGGTGCGTACCGACGGCAAGGCCATCGAGGAAAGCGCTGCCGAGATCATTAGCCACTTGGAGGAAATCCAAGAAGCCCGCGCCCGCCGCGCCGCCAGTCGAGTGCAGCAAAGTTAGCTCATTGGAGTAGTTAAAAAGCCCCGTCCTAAATAGACTACCTCAAAATAATGCACGATAATGATAAAGCGATTTAGCAAGAAACTTGCATCTGACCTGCATTTCTCTTGCAGTGGTATCTTCATAAGGTAACCACCTTTATCTACCGTTTACCGCCAGTTTTAGCACGTTTACCAAACCGCGCATCCTCTGCTCAAGCCTGTCCAAAACCCGCCGTATAGTTCCCTCACGGTCCGCATCCGGCGGGTCGATTCGTTTCCACGGTCGTGCGCGAGAGCGCATGGAAGGGGAAGTATCGTGAGCGATTGCAAGAGGGTTTACCGTTTTGGAACCGACGCCCAGGGCACCTGTGTCACCGAGGGCGACAAGTCCATGAACTTCGTGCTTGGCGGCAAAGGCGCTAACCTTTCCGAGATGAGCCGTATCGGCCTGCCGGTTCCCGGTGGCTTTACCATTACCTGCCAGACTTGCGTCGAGTACTCCGGTGCCGGCAACGTGTGGCCCGAGGGCGCACTCGATGAGATCGTTGCTGCCGAGGCAGACCTCGAGGCCCGTTGCGGCAAAAAGCTCGGCGACGCCTCCGATCCGCTGCTCGTGTCGGTTCGCTCGGGCGCTCCGTTCTCCATGCCCGGTATGATGGACACGGTCCTCAACTTGGGTCTCAACGACGACTCCGTTCAGGGTCTCATTGCCCAGACGCAAAACCCGTGTTTTGCCTGGGATAGCTACCGCCGCTTTATCCAGATGTTCTCAAACGTCGTCATGGGTGTCGATGCCGACCTGTTCGAGAACGCCCTGACCCAGGCCCGCCTGGTCGCCGGCGTTCGCGTCGACTCCGAGCTTTCGGCCGAGGACCTGCAGGAACTCGTCGAGACCTTTAAGGGCATCTTCTCCGAGAATGTCGATGCCGCCCTGTATCCCGAGCTCGAGGTTGCCGATGGCAAGCCCGTCTTCCCGCACGACCCGGAGCTTCAGCTGCGTCTTGCCATCCAGGCCGTCTTTGGCAGCTGGATGAACGAGCGCGCCTGCATCTATCGCAAACAGCATGGTATTTCCGAC
>DBEXKF010000166.1:0-4628 GCA_048175045.1 Collinsella sp. | reverse complement strand
CGGGAAGTCCACCTGGGAGGACTTGCAGAGCGTCTTGGTCAACTGGTGGAAGTTGATATACCACTGGTCGTAGACGCTCATGCCCGAGTAGCCCGTGGTCGCGGTCTTGCAAAGGTCGACGAGCGAGTCGTGCGACGTCGTGCGGTTGGCGACCTTCGCGCCCGAAACGGAGCGCGGGCGCCCGTCGGCGTCGATGCTCATGGGATACGTCGGCGTCAGCATGTACGGTCGCAGCGTGCCGTCTGGCAGCAACGCCTTGGGGTTCGGCTGCGAGCCGCTGAATCGGCTGTCGGACCACGAGACGAGCAGGTTGCCGTTCGTCAGCACCTCGACCGCCTGCCACACGACCGGCGCGATCTCGTAGACGTTGTTGCCGTGTCCGTTGTCCACGCGCGAGAAGCCGTAGTCGACGCCGTCGATGGCCTCGACCCACGGCACGCCGTCGGCGTCGGCACCGGCGTTGGCGGACACGTGGAACCACGGGCCGCCCTCGGTGTCGAACGGGTCGACAGCCGCGCTCGTCGCCGTCGCGGGCACGAACTCGGTGGAGGCCACGCGCTTCGCGGCAGCGCTCATGGGCTGGATGTCGGTGGGGCTGCCCGCCGGGATGAGGAACGTGTACACCAGCCCCGTCTTGTGCTTGTCGACCATCGCGGCGACGCTCTCGTTGGAGTAGCGGCCCGTCGAGGCGTCGCGCTCGAGCGCCTTCTGGTCGCCCAGATTCTTTACCGCTCCGACAAGCGCCCACACCGCCTCGTCCGATGCCAGCGGGTCCGCGTACTCGAACCCCTCGGTTGCCTGCTCGGTTGCCTGCGTATCGGCCATTTAGGCACCTACCTTTCGCATTTGGCAAATCTTGCCGTTTACCTTCTTGAGTCCCAGCGCCGTCACGGCAGCCGCCGAGTCGATAATCGACTGGTAGTTCAGGGCTGCCGTCTTGGCGTCCTTGAGAGCCGCCCGCGCGTCGGCGAGGGCCCTGGTCGAATCCTGCTCGCGCTTCTGCTCGGCGGTCTTGCGTCCGGCCTCAGCCTCCTTGCGCCCCGTCTCGTTCTGCCCGCGCTCGGTCTCTTTCTCCTTGCGCCCCGCCTCGGCGTCGGCGCGGCCCTTCTCCGCCGTTTCGACAGAAGCCTTGAGCTGCTTGAACTCGTTGTTGACCTTGTTCACGCCAGCCGCCGCGTCCGTCGCGGGCTTCTTGAGCTCCGCGATCTGCTCGGCGGTGAGGTCACTGTATCTCAGCGCGTCGCCCTTCGGCACGCCGACGACCAGCACGTTGCCCTCCATCGCCGCCGTTGCCTCCGAGCCCGAGGCAAGAGTCGTGGCGCGTGCCCCCTTGACCTCGGCGGCGACAGCCCTGTCGCGTGCGGCCTCCGCCGCCTTCTGCGCGGCCTTGGCCTCGTCTCGCGCCGTCTCCGCGTCCTTGATGGTGCGCTGGTCGCTCGGCTCGTAGATGTACTCGGCGGGCTTGGCTCGCCTCTTTACGTCCCAGAGCGCCTCGATGCGCGTGCGCCCGCCGTATGCCTCGTCCGTGATGTAGGCCCATGCGTACACGCGCCCAGCCGCCTGGAGCAGCTCGTCAGGAATCTTCGCCTTGCTGTCGGCCACCGCAACCGTGTAGCACGTCCCTGTGGTCGACTTGGCGAAATGCACCTGCTCGCAGCCGACAACCTCGACCTCGCGCCCGGTGTCCCACTGCCACAGCTCGCCGTCAAGCACCTGCAATGCCGCCATCACTCATCACCTTCCTCGTCCTCGTCGCCCTCCTGGGCACCCTTCGCGTTCGCCGCCAGGGCGGGCGGCAGCGCTGCCATGCGCTCCTCCTGCTCCCGCTGCTTGCGCTCCAAAATCTTCGCCCTCTCGTCGGGCGTAATGTTCGGCAGCTTTCGCAGGATTGTCTCGTCGTCCAGATACTCGGCCTCCAGGCACACGGTCTCGACCTGCTCCTTGGTGTTGCTGATGCGAGTGTGCGTGAATACGGGCGTGTCCTCGATGCCCTGCAACGCAAGGATGTCCATGATACCCTCGCGGATGTGGCGCTCAAACTCGGCGGCCTCCTCGTCCATCGGCTGGTATGCCGCGTCGATATGGTCGTTGGTCGCCCCCGCCGCGATGGTATGGACGTCCAGCGCGCCGAAGTCCTCGTAGATGTCGGCCTTGATCTGCGCCAGCGTCTCCTTGCGGCCCTCGACGGGCACCTCCTGCGTGTACGGCGTCACGGACTGCCCCTGCTCGGCGTCGACCTCAGCCACGTGCGTCAGCTTAAGCTTCGCCCGCCACAGGTCTAGGTCCCTGTCGTCCATGCCGCCGGCTCCGTTGATGAGCCAGTAGATCTGCGCGCAGTCGCGCGTGTCGTTCACCAGGCCGCTCTTGATCAGGTCGTAGGCGTCAATGCTCTCGCGCATGCCGACGAGCGTGCTCTGGTGCGCGTCGCTGCCCCAGACCGCCACGATGGGCAGGCGGGAGTAGTTCTCCGCATCGACGGCCAGCTTCATCCCGTCCGCCGGTATCTCCCGATACGTGACCTTGTAGGCGCGCTTGGCCTCGGCCACCTCGAAGTCGAAGCCGCTGCCGCCCGACACCATCTCCGTGTAGCCGTCCTGCTCGTAGAGGGTCGCGTGCCACGGGTGATCGGAGTCGAGCCGCCAGAACCTCACGCCGGCGTATAGCGCCCCCGAGTACTCGTCCCATACCGGGCAGAACTCGTCGGCGGTGAACACGTCGATGTGGTCGAGGTTCCAAAACGGGAATGACACACCGTGGATGAGCGCCTTGAGCCCCATCTCCATGACGTCGTCGTCGAAGCGGTCGCCAAGCCCCTCCTTGGTCGTGTCCTTGCCGCCCGCCGAGACGTCCACGAAGCTCACACCCTTACCGAGCGAGTACGTGCAGCGCTGGACGTTTAGGCGCTTGAACAGGTTACTCGCCAGCCTCAGCTTCGAGGCCGTGAAGTCCTCGGCCTCGGCACCGGAGCACGAGTAGATCTTCTGCACGAAACGGTTGATCGTGACGTTGTGCTGGCGGTAGTACTCGTTCGCGGTGACGGCGTTGCGGTACATCTCGCTCGACATGTGTCGCTCGATGGCATCTGCCGCAAACGCCGTCGCCGACGCCGCCGCCTTGAGGTCGCCATCGGTCACCAAAGGCCCCTTAGACAAAGCCGCTACCTCCCTTCAAAAAATGGGTTTACCTGCCGTTTCGCAGGCTTGTACATGCGCAGTGTTGCCACGCCGTAACGGAGCGCGTCGCAGCTGTGGTCCTCGACCTTGACGGGCTTATCGCCGTCCGCCTTGGCGTCCCAGCAGTAGCCGCCGAGCTCGCCTATCAGCCCCGTGCAGGCTTCGGAGATACGCACCGTGCCGTTGCCCAGGCACACATCCGTCTCTCGTATGCCGTCTGCGACGTCGTTGCGTCCATTTTTGGTCTTGAACCCGGCCTGCCGCATCGCGGCGATGAAGCTCGTGGCGCTCGGGTCGATGATGAACTTGGGCGGCTTGCCCAGCCCGCGCACGAAGTCGGCCATGTCGGCCACATAGTCGGCGTCCGTCTTCTGGTGCCCCGTGTCGCGGCCCGAGTAGCGGTACTCGTCCACCACGTGCCACACCTTGCCGTCAAACGCCCACAGCAGCGCCGCGAAGGCGTTCTGCGTGCCGTAGTCGCAAGACACCGCGTACTTGACAGCGCCGCCCGTATACCGGCTCTCGAGGGCACCCTCCCACTCGGGGTAGACCAGGCCCTCGGCCAGCGTCCACTTGCCCAAGATGTAGCGGTCGTAGTACACGCCGCTGCCGTAGTCCTTGATGAGGGCCTCGATGACATCCGGTGCCAGCGCGCCGTCCCAGATCGTGTAGTCCTGCCTGTAGATGTCGCTGTCGCCGTCGAGGAACCGCTTGAACCAGTGATTCGGGCTGTCGGGGTTGCAGGTGCCGTCGAAGCAGCTATGCTCGCAGCGCAGGCGGCTCTTGAGCATCTGGAACACGTCTTCGCTCCACGTGGCAACCTCGTCGCCGTAGACCCACTCGAACGTGGCGCCCTGAATCTTGGATACGCTTGTCTTCTTATCCGCCCCGAGGCAGTAGACTTTGCGCCCGAATATCTGGGCCGTGTTGTCCCGCCCAATCTGGCTGACGACGTCTTCGCTGTAGAGTGAGCGCATCGGCTCGAGGATGTTGCGCTCGAGCGTCGAGCGGGTGTTCCCGATCATCACCGCCAGCCCCTCGCCCCTCATGGCGAGAAGCCTCTGCGGTATGGTCACGGCTATGTCGACGTAGCTCTTGCCCGAGCCCGTCGCCCCGCACTTCACGTTGTAGCGGTGCGTGCAGTTGGCGAGGTACTCGCGCTGCATCCTCGTGAGCGGCATCGGCTACTCGTCCCCGCCGATTGAGGACGGCACGGACAGCACCAGCTCCTTGGCGGCCTTGAGCACCGCCGTGTCGGTGGTATCCATGATGCGCTGCGCCTTGGCGTACTCCTGCGGGTACTTGCGCTCCAAAAGCCACGCCGCCGCCTGCCAGCTGTCGCCGCTCGCGTCCATGATGCGGCCCACGAGCGTCGCCTTGCGCTCGACCTCGGCCTTTTTTAGAACGTGACACAGTTGACGCTGATTGTCTGTTCTGGGGTGGTTGATCCAGCGG
>DBEXKF010000165.1:0-2069 GCA_048175045.1 Collinsella sp. | reverse complement strand
ATACGCCTCGCGCCATGCCTTAACCGGCGCATTCTCGCTGATGGTGTCACTCGTCAGGTGACGCTCCGCATCGATATTGGCGCGGTCGAGCAACGCGGCAATCGCATCCACGTCCTCCTGGGAAATCTGCGCCGCGGGCTTCATGCCCTTTACGACCACAACGCCGATAGCCGCCTGCGGAAACAGCTCCCAAAACGAATCCTCGGCAACAAAGCCCTTCATACGCTCTCCCTTCATTGTGCACGCCCGAGTAAGGGCGCCTAAACAAAAAGCGCCCTCACAGCGGCCACCTTCAAAGTCCTACGGTGCCGCCACAAGAGCGCTTACGCTGCCCCCATCCGGAGAAGGGAGCGATATGTTAGGCGTATTGTAACCCGAGTCATCCGCGCGAGTAAAACCACCACAAAGGTGCCTGTCCCCTTTATGGTGGTTTTGGGTCTGAGGCGACGCTAGTGGCGAAGTCCCAGCAGGCCGTGGCCGCGATGACGGGCGTCGGCGTGCACCTGAGCGTGCGGACCGGCGGCCTTCACGGACTCGGGCAGGTGCGAGTACTTCTTCTCGAAGTTCTCCTCGAACATCACCGCCAGGTTGTGCGCCGCCTCGTCGTAGCGCGCGGTGCTCTGCCAGTACTGGCGCGGCACCAGGATGCCATCGGGCACACCGTGGCACGTAGTGGGAATGTCGACATTAAAGATATCGTCGTGCACAAACTCGCTGTCCTCGATGGTGCCGTCGAGGGCGCGAGCGACCAGTGAGCGCGTGTAGGCCAGCTCGATGCGATGACCCACGCCGTAGCCGCCGCCAATCCAGCCGGTGTTGCCCAGATAGACGCGCGTGCGGCCGTCGGCGATACGCTCACCGAGCATCTTGGCGTAGACCATAGGATCGAGCGGCATAAACGGCTCACCAAACAGCGAGGAGAACGTGGGCGTGGGCTCGGTGACGCCGACCTCGGTGCCAGGGATCTTGGCGGTGAAGCCCGTCACAAAGTGATACATGGCGGCGTCGGCCGTCAGGCGCGAGATGGGCGGCAGCACGCCAAAGGCATCGCAGGTCAAAAACAGCACGACGCTCGGGGTGGTGCCCATGCCCTTGGTCCACGCGTTGGGAATGTGCTCCACAGGGTAGGCCACGCGCGTATTGTGCGTGATCGAGACGTCGTCGTAGTTGGGCTTGCGATTCTCGTCGAGCACCACGTTTTCGCAGATGGCGCCAAAGCGGACGGCGTTGAAGATCTCGGGCTCGTGGAACACGTCCAGGCCCTCGCACTTGGCGTAGCAGCCGCCCTCGACGTTAAAGATGCCCATGTCGGACCAACCGTGCTCGTCGTCGCCGATCAGCAGGCGCGTGGGGTTGGCCGAAAGCGTGGTCTTGCCGGTGCCCGACAGGCCAAAGAAAATCGCGGTCTCGTGCGTGACGGGATCCATGCTGGCCGAGCAATGCATGGGCAGTACGTCATCCTCGACGGGCAGCAGGTAATTCATGACGCTGAAGATGGACTTTTTGATCTCACCGGAGTAGCCGGTGCCCGCGACCAGAATCACGCGCTCCTGGAAGTTGATGACCACCGCGGCGCTGGAGTTGAGGCCCTTGATGGCGGGGTCACACTGGTAACCTGGCGCGGCAAGGACGCAGAAGTCCGGCTCGCCGGTGCGCGCGATTTCGCGGGCAAGCGGGCGGGCGAGCATCTGCTTAATAAAGAGCGCCTGGCTGGCACGCTCGCAGGCGACAAGCAGGCGACGCGTATGGTTACGATCGGCGCCGGCCATACCGCGCGTGACGAACACATCGCGCTCGTTGAGATAGTCGACGATGCCGGCTTTGATGACCTCGTAGCTTTCGACGGACAGCGGGCGGTTGACGGCACCCCAGGCAATCTTGTCGTGCACGTCGGGCGTATCAACGATAAAGCGGTCGTTGGGCGAACGTCCGGTACGCTCCCCCGTCTCGATCACGAGTGCACCGTTGGAGGCCATACGGCCCTCTTCGCGGCGAATCGCATGCTCGACGAGCTCGGCTGCCGGCAGGTCGACCAGCAGGCGGGGCTGGTTCTCGGCGGGATCTTCGAC
>DBEXKF010000164.1:0-2396 GCA_048175045.1 Collinsella sp. | reverse complement strand
CGCCACGGGAGACCTAACCCCATGGGCACAGCAGGGCGTCCTGCTCCTCAACACTACGCTCACCGTGCGCGAGCATGCCGCCAACTCGCACGCCAAACTGGGCTGGAGCACCCTGACCGACTACGTTATCGAACGCTGCTGCCAGCTGCCCCAGCCGGTAGTCTTTTTGACATGGGGTCGCTTTGCCCAGCAGATGGTCGAAGGCAAGATCGTCGCAACTGGTGCGGGCAAGACAACCGGCAAGTTCTGCCTGGCCTCTACGCACCCCTCGCCGCTTTCGGCCAACCGTGCCACGGCAGAACTCCCCGCCTTTATGGGATCGCGTCCCTTCTCGGCAGCCAATCGGCTACTCGAACAGCACGACTCGACCCCCGTCAACTGGACTTGCCTCGGCTAACAATCGATACATCAAAAATGCGCCCGACGGCTTTCCATCGGGCGCATTTCCTATTCGGGCCAAATAAATTGTGTGCGGCCGGCCTCGCCGCCATCGATTAGCAGACTCTGCCCGGTCATAAACCGGTTGGTCACGCCCACAAAGTAGATCCACTCGGCGATCTCTTGGGCGGTGGCCCAGCGCTTAAGCGGCGTGAGCTCCATAATCTGGTTCCACAGGTGTTCGTCTTCCATCACGCAACGGTTGAGCGGCGTGATAACGCCGCCCGGGTCCACACTGTTGGCAATGGCCTGCGGTGCCAGGCGGTTTGCAAGGTTCTTGGTGTAGGCGATAACGCCGCCCTTGCTGGCAGCATAGGCAGGAAACTCCGATCCCGTATGCCCGCTCGCCGACCCCACATTGACCACGGATTTGATAGCCGGCGCCGGCTTGGCGGCAAGCCCCTCCCCCGCAAAGGCGTAGCGCTCGGTCACGTTGATGGTGCCATACAGGTTGGCGGCGATGTCGTCAGCCGAATCCTGCGTACCGGCAACGTTCACGATCACCTGGGGTTCAAGATCGTCTGGAAACGCGTCCGGCTTGCGAACATCAACGATCAGATGGCGGTAGCGCTCGTGTTTGATCGCCGCCGGTAGCAAATCAAAGCCCACGACCTCGTGGCCCTCGTCCAAAAATCGTTGCACGCATGCGGCTCCGATACCGCCCGAAGCACCCGTGATCAAAACCCGCATACTTGCTCCTTAGGCGGTTGCGTGGCGCTCGAGGTACTCGGAGCCCACATTCTCGCGCTCCCAGCCGCGCACGACCTTGTAGCCCACGGGGCTCAGGAAAACCTCGCACAGCAGCTCGGCAACAGCGCCGGTCAGCGAGCACATAAGGACCTGCACCCAGGTCCAACCAAAGAACGTGTGGCTCACCACAATGGCAAAGACCAAGTTGTCGATAAACTGGCCAACACCCGTGGACACATAGGAGCGGAAGGCGAAGCTCGCAAAGTTATTCTTTTTGAGCATGCGGCCGAGCGACTGGTTGAGCGTGGAGTTAACCACGGCAGAAACGAGCATTGCCAGCGAAGAGCCCAGCACCACGTACCAGGTGCCGCCGATGGTGGCGTTAAGGGCGGTGTTGACCTCGATCATGCCGGTGTCGTAGTAGGCGCCCCACATACCGGGCGTGAGCGAGCATGCCCAAAAGCACAGGCTCACGGCCAGGTTGACCAGCAGCGCGAGGATAGAGATTTTGATGGATGCCTTGGCACCAAAGCGCTTGCAGATCATGTCCTGGCACAAAAACGAAACCCAGCTCACCACAAAGCCGCAATCGAGTGCCAGATACGGCAGGCTGATAAGCTCTTTGTTGGCCAGCAGGTTCATCATGATGACGCTCACGAAAAACAGCGAAACCGTTGCCGCGGGAATGCTCCGCAACAGAACCTTGTAGTCCTCCATGACCTTCTTGATCATTATGTACTCCTTTGGTTTTAGGTTTAACGAGCAGGATATCGGACCCGAACTGCTCGAACGTCTCGGTCTTGAGACGACGGTGGGTATGATAGCCGCTCACACGGCATCAGGCAAGCAAACGGCGCGGAAGCCCCGCAGGACCACCGCGCCGATGCGTTAAAAGGCTACGTTGCCAAACTCCGACAGGATAAGGTCGGGGTTGTGGTCGGTTGCCCAATCAACGTTCCACGGGCTCGTGAACAGCAGCAGCTTGCCGCCGCGCATGTCCTCGACGCGCAGCGTGTCGCGCGTGAGCGAAAGGCCCGGGATATCGATGGTATCGGGGTCGTTCTGGATCCAGCGGATGTCCGTATAGGGCAGCGGCTGGCGACGAACCTCAACACGGTACTCGGCCTTGAGGCGGCGCTCGAGTACCTCAAACTGCAGCACGCCGACCACGCCCACGATGACGCTCTCCATGCCGGCACCCAGCTCGCGAAAGATCTGGATGGCACCCTCCTGGGCAAGCTCCTCCATACCCTTGACGAACTGCTTGC
>DBEXKF010000163.1:0-5226 GCA_048175045.1 Collinsella sp. | reverse complement strand
GGTTTTTCCTGCGGTTTTGTCCTTTTAGTGAAAAGCGCCCCGCAACTGGCTCAATTCCAGTTGCGGGGCGCTTGCATTTTCCCAGATAAAACCGACCAAAATAAACCTGTCCCTTTTTGGCAGGTTAGTCCCAGAAGCTGTCTTCCTCATCCTCGGACTTGGGTCCGCGGTCGACGTACATCTTATGGGTACGCTTCTCCATTACAAAGGCAAGAATCGCAAATAACAGGATGCCGCCGGCGAAAAGGATGGCAAAACCGGTGCGGGTGCCAAACAAAAAGGAAAAAACTGCGTCCATTGGGTGCCTTCTTGCGTAGTTGAGTTGGGTCGTAAACGCTCATAAGTATATACTTGCCCATACATGTACAAGGTTGCAACCTAAATGGAATGTATATCGCCGGAGGATCTAATGCTTGATATCAAGTTTGTTCGCGAGAACCCCGATGCCATCGATGTCGCCATGGCTAACCGCCAGACGTCTTGGGATCGCGAGAAGTTCTTTGAGCTCGACGACGAGCGCCGTGCCGTCATCACCGAGGTCGAGGAACTCCAGGCTACGCGCAATGCCGAGTCCAAGAAGATCGGCGCCCTGATGAAGGAGGGCAAGAAGGACGAGGCCGAGGCCGCCAAGGAGGCCGTGCGCGCCGTCAACGAGAAGATTGACGGTCTGGCCGAGCGTCGTACCGCCCTCGAGCAGGAGCAGTACGACTTCATGGCTCACCTGCCCAACATTCCTTGCGAGGCAACGCCGTACGGCAAGGACGAGGACGAGAATATCGAGCGCCGTCGTTGGGGCACCCCGCGCGAGTTCGACTTCGACTTTAAGCCGCACTGGGATCTGGGCACCGATCTGGACATCCTCGACTTCGAGCGTGGCAACAAGCTCTCCGGCAGCCGCTTCACCGTTCTCGGTGGCGCTGGCGCCCGCCTGGAGCGCGCCCTCATCAACTTCTTCCTCGATACGCACACCAGCCGTGGCTTCAAGGAGTGGTGGCCGCCTATCGTCGTCAAGCGTCAGACCATGTTTGGCACGGGTCAGCTGCCCAAGTTCGAGGACGACGCCTACCACGTCTCGGGCGACAACTTCCTGATCCCCACCGCCGAGGTCGTGCTCACCAACCTGCACGCCGGCGAGGTCCTCGACGCCGACACCCTGCCGCGCCGCTACACCGCCTTCACCCCCTGCTTCCGCGAGGAGGCCGGTTCCGCCGGTCGCGACACCCGCGGCATCATTCGCCAGCACGAGTTCGACAAGGTCGAGATGGTCAAGTTCGCCAAGCCGGAGGAGTCCGACGAGGAGCTCGAGAGCATGACCGCCGAGGCCGAGTACCTGCTGCAGCAGCTGGGCCTGCCGTATCGCGTGATTAGTCTGTGCACCGGCGACCTGGGCTTCTCTGCCCGTCAGACCTACGACGTCGAGGTCTGGCTGCCGAGCTATAACGCCTACAAGGAGATCAGCTCCTGCTCCAACTGCGGCGACTTCCAGGCCCGTCGCGCCAACATCAAGTATCGCGACCCCGAGAACTTCAAGGGCTCGCGCTACCTGCACACCCTTAACGGTTCCGGCCTGCCGGCTGGTCGTACCATGGCTGCCATTCTAGAGAACTACCAGAACGCCGACGGCACCATCACGATCCCCGAGGTCCTGCGTCCTTACATGGGTGGTCTCGAGAAGATCGAGCCGGTCGCGTAAGTTGGCTGCATAGGGGATATGCAAGGGCGCTCCTTCGGGGGCGCCCTATTTCGTGCGCAGGTCCATACCATGCCGTGCGGACAGCTCAATAGAAAACACAAGAACAACTGTTCTGTATACAGCCATCTACCTGCTATGCTTTTGCTAAATAAGAGCGAGAGAAAGGGGACGCGATGGAGCTGTTTGATGACCGGGTGGTTTTGTTTGAGAGCGACGAGGGCGGGGAGTACCTGCTTGTAACGTGTGAGCCGTCTGGCATGGGCGGCCTGGTGGTTCGGCAGACGAGTGAGGGTCCGTTGACACAATGGTGCTTTGAGGAGTCGCCGCATGTGGCCGAGACCTTTGTGACGCACGAGGGACTTGTGGCGCTGGAGCACTTCTATGGAGTTGGGACTTCCAACCAGGTCGCGCGCATGCTGAGCATCTCGTTTGCCGATTATGATTGTGCCCAGCGGGTGAGATCGCTCCTGAGGGAACTTGATGCTAAGTTTGACGTGATCGAAAAGCCAATCGATCGTACGGGGAACGGCGGTATATGCGGAGCAGCATGACAAAACTGCGTTCCACAAAAAAGTTTGAGATTGTGCTTGACTCCAATAAGCTAAAGTGGTTTTATATGTCTTGCGCTGCGGCGTTACCTCAGCTGGATAGAGGGTCTGACTACGAATCAGAACGTCATAGGTTCGAATCCTATACGCCGCACCATTTGAGATTAAAGCTCCCGGCAACGGGGGCTTTTCTTTTACGCCAGCTTGAGTGCTTTCGTCCAAAGGGACGATTTCCTGTCGACTCGTGTAAGATTCCGAGTAGATGTCGCGACTTATTCGCGACCACTCCTTCTTCAAACGACCGATCAGGGTGATATTTCGTGGCAGAGCGTCCGACATACAAGCTCAGGTTTCTCGATCCCAAGAAGCGCTTTCCGGCGATGCCCGAGCAGCCTGCGGGACGCTCATATGGCGTGGTCTGGAAACTCTTTGGCGAGGATCAGCATGAATCTTGTTATGTCGTCGAATTCGTTGGCAAAAGTCATGTGTCGCTTTTGGGCTACGTAAGCGTTTCGGGTGAGGTGTACAAGGTGGACCGCCCCGTTAGCGAGGCTCCGCTGCCCAACGATCCCGACATGGAACTGGTCCTTGACGAGTCCGATTCCAGCGTCGGTGAGATTGCGGTCAGGGGCACCGATGGGACGATGCGCTCCCGGGCGCGAGTCATCGGCTCTCCCGAAGGCCCCATGCGCGAACAATCCGATCGCGAGACGTGGAATTCGACGCGCAGCCTTCGCTACGGCGAGTTCATGGCCTCGATGTTCTTGCGTTACGTGATATTCGCCGATTCTGAAAACGCTGTCTCAGGCACGGCAGACGGTGACGGCCTCGACGAGGGCATGAAAAATGCCGTCGACAAGATCAAACTTGTAAAACTCCCCGAGCCGGTTGAGGTGCTGCTGGGTTTTGATTCCACACCGCTGCCCGATGCAATCGAAACATTGCTCTACCGCATTGACCATACAGATAATCCAAGTGGCATTGAGCGCTATGCCGCCGCTTTGATGGGCGAAGTTGATCTGCCTCGCCTGCGCACCATCGCGGCCAAAACCGAAATGAGCCTGGCGCGCATCGATCGCTCGAGACTCTTCTATCTCAATTTTGATCGTAGCCTGCTGGACCAGGACGAGATCGATGCCCTGCTTGCCATCGAGTGCCGCCTGAACCGCCTATCGGGCATCCTTGAGCGTATTGGGGCAGGGTTGGGCCCCGTTGCCTCGTCGCCAAGCTTTGAGGGCTGCTCGCTCTTTGATCTATGGCATATCAGCAAGACGACAGACGACGTTCCTCGCTTGCTCGAAACGCTGTCGAATGACAACCCGTGGGCCAAGCCGGGGACGGTTGCGTGCCAGCCGGGTGGCGAGTGGGACGTTCGCACCCGTTTTGCACGTATCGTAGAGGCGCTCAACGTGGTCACGCGGCTCGACTACACCTATCGAGCGAACGTCGCCGAGGGCATCATGTTGGTGCGATTTGGCCGCACGGTTGTCGATGCTATGCCGCAGCGCGAATACGATGCTCAAGATGACGCCTGGCGTGAGGTGGATGAGCCTAAGCGCGCAGCATGGGCCACTGAGCACGATGCGCGTATTGTGCTTACACTCGCGGCGGCTTGCTTTGCCGCGGGCGCCTGCATCACGCGCTGCTATGTGCAGATTGCTGCTCCCGACAGTGAGCAGGGCGAGCGCGTTGTTGCAACGTATTTCTTTGGGCGTGCGGCCTATCTGGCCGATTGCGTGCCTGTCGCCAAGGATCTTGAGAGCATGGACATGGACGATATGCCGTGCAAGCGTGTACTTGAGGCGTATGAGTCAACCGCTCCGGAGACGATTGAGCCTGCGGAGGTTCATGCTCGTCCGCGTGATGACCATCGCACGCTGCCGCCGGCGCTGCGCGATCTGCTGCTTGCCGATACGGCTGACGAGTTGGAGGTCATGGAAGAGGACGACGACCCATACGTGGCCCGTGTTGTTGAATTGCGCGAGCAGGCAAAAGTCGACCGTACAGGTGCTTTTGAAGGCTTTTCTCGTCTTGTCGAGGAGTTGGAGGCTAAGTGCGCCGTCGCCGAGCTTTTGGCGACAGGTCCGGTTCAAACGCAGTTTTGCGATAACCAGCTGGTGCGCATGGTGCTACCGGTGTTGGAAGAAGACCGCTCTGTGCGAATCCTTCGTGCGCCCGATGCGCTGTACTTTGCCCAGCACGAGATCTGCAGCTTTTACGCCGAGCAAGAGGACTTTGAACGAGCGCTGCCCGAGGTGCGCCATCTTTACGATCTGGCGCGCTCGTCCATGCAATCGCACTTTGCGCTCATCAACGTGCTTGCGCGTCTGGAGCGCTTTGACGAGATTATCGAGGTGGCGCGCCACGGCCTACGTATTGCCAGCGATCGTTCTGCAATCGGCTACCTGTTCTATCGCTTGGCGTTTGCCTATTGGAATTGCGATCAGCTCGACCTAGCGCTGGCTTGTTACCGTCTAGTGCCGCGCGGCGAGGAGTCGGACAGCAGCGCGCTGGAAGAAATGCAGGGCCTTATGAACGAGATGGGCGTCAGCGAGCCTCCGACGTTCGAAGAAGCGGTTGAGACCATCCACAAGGCTGGACTCGAGCTGCCGCCAGTGTCCGCCGTGACGAATCAACTGGCAGATGCCGCTGTTCAACTGGTCGACAACGACTTCTTTTTCCTGGCACGCGGTTGCATCTTCCAAATGTGGCGCACTATGGGCAACGACGAGCTCGGCTCCCTCAACCGCTCGCTGGGGTAGGGGCGATATAGAGGGGCCGCACCGCGCTATTTGTATCGGCGCGGGCGGGAGGACCCGACAGAATCGGTAAGGCATAAAGCCGCCGAGCCTGCTAAAACTGTTAAACTCTGCTAAAGTTGCTAAACTTTGTTAAAGTTGTTAAAACTGGCAGAGGAGGTCGAATGTCAAAAGCTATTAATCCCTTTAAGCCAACAGCGGGCATGAATCCACCTGAGCTTATCGG
>DBEXKF010000162.1:0-6556 GCA_048175045.1 Collinsella sp. | reverse complement strand
TTTTAATGCGTCTGCAAAATGACTAATTGCTTTGACCTGCTGAAACACTATATGTTGTGTTTGACCTAAAAAAAGAATACAGGATATAGATGCCTCTTTGTCGTATGATAGATGGCGGACAGAGAACGAGAACCTTATTCGCCCCATTTGGACACGTCTTTGAGCCGCTTGATCGGCCGCGAGGATTGTCCGCATGAGGACTTATGGTTTATCGAGAACACAGATTGCGCGACGGCGCCGCAAGACAGGGGCAAGCCCTGCCGGGTATCGTTTGGCTCTGAAGCGCGATGAGGCTACGATGCGAAAGAGGCAAGAGGATGAAGATCATCAAGCGCAGCGGCACCGAGGTTGTCTTTGACATCGATAAGATCGTCAATGCCATCCGTGCCGCAAACTTGGAGGTCGAGGAGAGCTCTCGTCTTACCGACCGCCAGGTGGTTTACGCGGCGCAAAACGTCGCCGAGGCATGCGAGAACGCGGGCCACACTGTTTCGGTCGAGGAGATTCAGGATTTGGTCGAGGACGAGATCATGCGTCTCGACTGCTACGAGGTTGCCCGCCACTACATCATCTATCGCTATGTTCAGAGCCTGAAGCGCCAGAAGAACACGACCGATGACAAGATCCTGTCGCTGATCGAGTGCAATAACGAAGAGGTCAAGCAGGAGAACTCCAACAAGAACCCGACCGTCAATTCCGTTCAGCGTGACTACATGGCCGGCGAGATCTCCAAGGACCTGACTCAGCGTGTGCTGCTGCCTCAAGAGATCGTGGATGCCCATAATGAGGGCCTGATCCATTTCCACGATTCGGATTACTTTGCCCAGCACATGCACAACTGCGATCTGGTGAACCTGGAGGACATGCTCCAGAACGGCACTGTTATCTCGGGTACGCTGATCGAGAAGCCGCACAGCTTCTCGACCGCCTGCAACATCGCGACGCAGATCATCGCCCAGGTTGCTTCCTCCCAGTACGGTGGCCAGTCGATTTCGCTGACCCATCTTGCCCCGTTCGTCGAGGTGAGCCGTCAAAAGATTCGCGGCGAGGTCGCTCGCGAGCTTGAGGAGCTCGGCGTCTCTGCGTCTGCCGAGAAGGTCCGTGAGGTCGTTGAGGACCGTCTGCGTGACGAGATCCGTCGCGGCGTCCAGACGATTCAGTATCAGGTCGTGACCCTTATGACCACCAATGGCCAGGCGCCGTTCGTGACGGTCTTTATGTATCTTAACGAGGCCCGTACGCCTCAGGAGAAGCACGACCTTGCCATGATCGTGGAGGAGACGCTTCGCCAGCGCTACGAGGGCGTTAAGAACGAGGCCGGCGTATGGATCACCCCGGCATTCCCCAAGCTTATCTATGTACTCGAGGACGATAACGTTCACGAGGATTCCCCGTACTTCTACCTGACCCAGCTGGCTGCCAAGTGCACTGCCAAGCGTATGGTGCCCGATTACATCTCTGAGAAGAAGATGCGCGAGCTCAAGCTGTCTAAGGGCGAGACCGCCGGCAACGGCGACTGCTACACCTGCATGGGTTGCCGCAGCTTCCTGACGCCCGATCGCTCGGGCAACGGCTTTGACAACGTTGCCAACGCGCTCAACTATGATCCGAGCAAGCCTAAGTACTATGGTCGCTTTAACCAGGGTGTTGTGACCATCAACCTGCCCGATGTCGCGCTGAGCTCGCATCAGGACATGGACAAGTTCTGGAAGATCTTCGATGAGCGCCTTGAATTGTGCCATCGTGCCCTGCTGTGCCGTCATGAGCGCCTGATGGGCACGCTTTCGGATGCCGCGCCGATTCTTTGGCAGTACGGCGCCTTGGCGCGTCTGAAGAAGGGCGAGACAATCGATAAGCTGCTCGTGGGCGGATACTCCACCATCAGCCTGGGCTATGCCGGCCTATATGAGTGCGTCAAGTACATGACGGGCCACAGCCACACCGAGAAGGAGGGCACGCCTTTTGCCATGGCGGTCATGCAGCGCATGAACGACAAGTGCGCGGAGTGGAAGGCTGCGAGCGACATCGATTTCTCGCTGTACGGCACGCCGTTGGAGTCGACGACCTACAAGTTTGCCAAGTGCCTGCAGCGCCGTTTTGGCATTATCCCGGGCGTGACGGACAAGGGCTACATCACCAACAGCTACCACGTCCACGTGTCCGAGGAGATCGATGCCTTCGACAAGCTTAAGTTTGAGGGCATGTTCCAGCAGCTTTCGCCGGGCGGTGCTATCTCCTACGTCGAGGTTCCCAACATGCAGGACAACCTTAAGGCTGTCATTCGCGTGATGCAGTACATCTACGACAACATCATGTACGCCGAGCTCAACACCAAGAGCGATTACTGCCAGGTGTGCGGCTACGACGGCGAGATCAAGATTGTCGAGGATGACGGCAAGCTGGTGTGGGAGTGCCCCAACTGCGGCAACCGCGATCAGGAGAAGATGAACGTCGCCCGTCGCACGTGCGGCTACATCGGTACCCAATTCTGGAACCAGGGTCGAACCGAGGAGATCCGCGACCGCGTGCTGCATCTCTAATAACCATCCCAGGCCGCCCCGTAGCGAGGCCCCGGACCTTTACTCGCTATTTCGGACAGTCCTGGCTCACGACGGAGGCGCCACTGGCGCCTCCTGTTCGTGCGGAACTCATATCGAGCAAAGGTCCGGGGCCTCGCTACGGGGCGGCCAAGTTGACGTAGCTGAGATGCAGCATGAGGCCTGCTCACTCCTCGAAGTTCTTAGTGGAATTGAGTTGACTTGCAACAGCGCTTTGCTTGCGAAGTTGGTTGAGCTGCAACTCAGTATTTATTAGACCTCGAACCCTATACTCGATGTTCGCTTCGTTCACCGAGTATCGCTCGCGAGGGGTCTGGAGTATATCGTCCCGCCCGCAGTTCTGCAGCGAGCGCAGCGAGCGAAGCTGTTTGAGGACGGGATGATATACTCCAGACCCCCAGAAAGGTTACCTATGAACTACGCGAACATTAAGTATTTCGATATTGCTGATGGGGAAGGTGTTCGTACTTCTCTGTTTGTGAGCGGGTGCCGTCGTGGGTGTAAGAATTGCTTTAACTCCGTCGCGTGGGACTTTGCCGCGGGTGAACCGTTCGATCGTGCCGTCGAGGACAAGATTATCGAGAGTCTTGACCATCCCTTTATTGATGGCCTGACGATTCTGGGTGGCGAGCCTATGGAGCCCGAGAATCAGGCGGGTCTCGTTGACTTTATCGAACGCGTGCGCGTGGTCTATCCTGTGGAGTCGGGGAAGACCATTTGGTGCTTTACCGGCGACGTGCTCGAGGAGCTTATGCCGGGCGGTCGTCATCATACCGAGGTGACGGACCGTATCCTTGCCTGCCTCGACATGCTGGTGGACGGCCCGTTTGTTCAGGACCTGTACGATATCTCGCTGCGCTTTAGGGGCTCGAGTAATCAGCGCGTGATTGACATGAACGCCACGCGCGCTCGTGCTGCACGTGAGGGCGTTTCGCTTTGCGATGCTGTGGAGCTTTGGCGGGACGATCCGATCTATTCGACCCATACTATGTAGCTTGTGGCCGATGCCGGAGGGCGTGGTACCATAGCGCGAACGCAAAATCGGAAAAGTGAGGCCCAGATGGTCGATCAGGAAAAAGTCGAGGCCGCCATAAGGCTGTTGCTTGAGAGCATAGGCGAGGACCCAACTCGTGAGGGTCTGCTGGAGACGCCGGCACGCGTCGCCCGTATGTATAGCGAGATTGCAGGCGGCATGGATCAGAGCGCCGAGGAGCACCTGTCCAAAACATTTGCCGTCGCTTCGAACGATTTGGTTATCGAGCGCGACATTACGTTTTACTCACTGTGCGAGCACCATCTGCTGCCGTTTTATGGCAAGGCTGCGATCGGCTATATCCCTAACGGTCGCGTGGCGGGTCTGTCTAAGCTTGCTCGCACAGTTGAGGTCTATGCCCGTCGTCTGCAGCTGCAGGAGCAGCTGTGTGCACAGGTTGCCGACGCCCTCATGGAATATCTTGCCCCCCAAGGAGCGATTGTGCTGATGGAAGCCGAGCATATGTGCATGACCATGCGCGGCGTGCAAAAGCCCGGTACCAAGACCGTAACGCTTGCTCATCGCGGTGTCTTTGAGACCGATCCGTCGCTCGAGGAGCGATTCTTTAGGATGCTGGGCCGCTAGCATGAGGGTCGTCAACGACTTTGCATCGAAGACCGATGAGGGAACGCCACGTCGCGGCTTTATGGCTTCGGGCCTGACCCCGTTTGGTGCCATGCCTCGCATTGACTACATTTGTGCCAACGGGTTGTTCCGGCGGCATTTGGGCAACATTGCGCAGTTGGAATCGGGGCGCATTTTTTGCCGCCACGGTATTGACCATCTGCTGGATGTCGCGCGCATTATGTGGATTAAGAATCTTGAGGAGCAGCTCGGATTTGACCGCGAGGTCATCTATGCCACGGCACTTCTTCACGATATCGGCAAAGATGAACAGTATGAATCGGGTATATCCCATGATGTTGCAAGCGAACGCGTCGCTGATGCGATTCTCGGCGGCATGCCCGAAGACGTGGCGTTCGAGCCGGCAGATGCCGCAGCCATTAAGACGGCCATCCTGGGCCATCGAAAGCTGCGCGTGAACAGCCAGCCGCTTGAGCGTCTGCTTTATGCAGCCGACAAAGCGTCGCGCGCCTGCTTTGCATGCCCTGCGCGCAATGCCTGCAACTGGAGCGATGATAAAAAGAACCTATCGATTCGCGTGTAGTTGGTATGCGCGGTCGGGGTTCTGAACGAAGGAGACGATCGCGATGACTAACAAAAAGCTGCCCGAGAATGCAACCAAGACCGAGGGAGCCGAGCTCGCCCGTCGTGGCAGGGGCGAGATTTCCGCCGCAACGGCAGTGCCCCATGTGAGCTATGACGACCTATGCCATGCCGACCGCATTACTATCGACGGTCTCGAGGTCTTTGCCAACCACGGCGTGTATCCCGAGGAGAACGCCCTGGGGCAGAAGTTTGTCGTGTCCTTGGTGCTCTATGCCGACCTGCGCGCGGCGGGGGAGCACGACAACCTGGATGTCTCGATTGATTACGGCTCGGTGTGCCACGATGTCGATGACTATCTGCGCGAGCATACGTTTAAGCTCATCGAGGCTGCAGCTGAGGGTGTGGCCTCGATGCTGCTACGTCGTTACCCCCTGCTGCTTGGCGTGCGTGTTAAGCTCGATAAGCCTTGGGCGCCCGTCGGTCTCCCCCTGGCAAGCTGCGGCGTCGAGATCGAGCGCGTGCGCTAACCGACGCTAGAGCTCGTTGGCGGGCGGTTTTTTGAGCCGCTGCGACAGGGCTCTATTGTTGGGGCAGTATGTGTCGAGCAGGGCGTGGAACCGTTGGTTGTGGCTTGGCTCGAGCAAGTGGACGAGTTCGTGGGCGACAACCATGTCGAGACATTCGACGGGGTAGGCGGCAAGTTCTCGTGCGATGCGAATGGCGCCGGTTTTGGGCGTGCACGAGCCCCAGCGCGTTTTCATGCTGCGTACGGAAACGCGGGAAACGGCGACACCCATTGCGATTTCGTATGCGTGCACCATATCGTGCAGCGCCGATGTGACCTCGGACGTATAGAGCTGGTCGATATGGGCTTGGATCTCACTGGGCGTTAAGCCGTCGAGGGTCGCATGCCACTTGGCCTGTGGACGTTCGTCTGGCTCGTCGGTACCCATAAAACTTGCGAAGGTGGCCTGTTTGGGTCGCGGTGCGGGTGATGCAAAGTTGTGGTCGAGTGCGTCCTGTACCGTGATGGGCTTGCCCCAAAGTGCAATGATTGAGTGGGGGCTGAGCGGCTCTCGCACCGTCGCCTGACGTTGCTCGCGCCGGGCAAGTCGGCCGATAATCCAGGCGCTGTTGCGCTTCACAAACGCTTCGATACGCTCGTGGCTGGCGCCGAGCGGTGCACTGGCGTGGACCTCGCCGCTCGATGTGACGCGCAGGTTGAAGTTCTTGACGCGCTTTTTGGTAACGACGACGGGGATGGGCGTCCCATCCGGTCGGGGTACGGAAATCGTAAATTGCTGCGTCAAAAGCGGTCCTTCAGATTGGGGACGGGCCGGTATACCGACCGTTCGGCATGCCGGCCCGCTCAAGGGATGTGAAATTAATAACGCTCAAAGAAGGCAAGGGCATTATCGCTGCAGAGCTTCTGCATCACGGTCTTGCCAAAGTGCCTGGAGAGCATGTTCTGGAACTCGGGCATCATGCTGGCATCGGAGAGGAAAGCGGGCACCGTGGCACCATCCCAGTCGCCGCCGAGCGCGATGACGTCCTCGCCGCCCAGGTCGAGCCAGTGTTCGATATGGGCTGCCAGCTGGTCGAAGGTGACGTCTGCGGCGGTCTCGTCGGTTGCGTCGTTGGATAGGAACTCGCTGCAGTAGTTGAGGCCGACGATACCGCCCATGTCGCGAATGGTGCGGAACTGGTCGTCGGTGAGGTTGCGCTTGACGCCGCAAACCGCGCGGGAGTTGGAGTGGCTGGCGACGAAGGGGCGCGTGGCGTGGGCGACAACCTC
>DBEXKF010000161.1:0-8024 GCA_048175045.1 Collinsella sp. | reverse complement strand
GTTGCCGCCGCCGGTGCTGCCGAGACCCCCGCGGTTGAGGACGCCGGCGAGCTCCAGCGCAAATGGGCCGAGGTCGTCGAGCGCGTCAAGGCTCGTCAGGCCTCCTACGCAGGGCTTTTGCTCAACGCTCGCGCCACGGCCGACGACGGCTCCAAGCTCACGGTCTCGTTCCCCGCGGGCTCGACTTTTGCCATTAAGATGCTCGGTCGCGCCGATACGCAGTCGGTGGTCCTGCCGACGGTCTGCGCGGTCTTCGGTCGTCGTACCGTCGACTATGTCCTGGATGGGGGTGGCACGCCGGCTCCTCAACATGAGGAGCATTCTCCATCTGCACGGGCTGCGGCATCTGCGGACCCGCAACCCGTGTCCTCGGCGGCCTCTGTATCCTCGAGCGCCAGCGCGCCGCAGCAGCAAGCGGCACCGGTAGCGGCATCGACCCCGTCGGCGCCTAAGCCCGCGGCGCCCAAACCGGCTGCTTCGACACCCGCGCCCAAGCCCGCCTCGCCCGCGCCCAAGTCGTCTGACCTGGGCAAAGCCCCCTGGCTACGCTCCGACAACCCCGCCGGCGCTCCTGCCACGGGTAAGCTCCCGACTGAGCCCGCACCCCGTGCGCCCGAGCGCTCTGCCGCTCCCAAATCTCAGCCTGCCGCGTCGTCTGCGCCATGGGAATCCGAGCAGGTTCCCTACGACGATGCCATGGTCGGCGGTTTTGCTGCCGATACTGGTGAGGACGATCTGCCTCCGTTCGACGTGCCGGGTGCGGCGTCCGCGCCCAAGTCCGCTGCAACTGCCCCCAAAGAGGAGGACGCTCTTGCAGCTCCCTGGGAATCCAATCCCGGTGCTGGCAGCCCCTTCGGCCATCAGGGCGCAGCCCCGAGCATCCCGCAGACCGAGGACGAGGCCAAGGCCCTCATCCGCAGCGTCTTTGGCCAGGCCACCATCTTCAAGCCGGTGGAGTAGCTGCGCAGGCGGGTATACTGCTCAAGAAGAGGACCCCTTGTCCGGGCGCATCTGTATTTCGGACATGTGTAGTGTGGTGCCGCGTATGTCGCATTTGAGCAGACAGGTGCGTGACGGTCGGCCTAGGATGCTGAGGTCGATACGATACGTCGCATGGCTGTTCGTGTACTCGACTTGCTCGGCGTTAATGGTTGCTCCGATTGCCAAATAAACGCCTAGCTCGGCATCGACAATCTTGAAGTCCTTTATCTTGACCTTGAACTCTTGATAGAGGGACGGGCTGTTGTAGTAGACGGTTCGGGTTCCGTCGGTGCACTCATCGGTCGTCTCCCATTTGACGACGGGCTGGTCCGAGCTGGCTATCAGCAGTTCTGCTCCAAAAGCTATGGCATGGGTGATGACAACCAGCAATGCCCAGCCGACAAAGAGATAGAGAACCACATATGCAACGGGGTGTTTTGAGCGGATGTTTTGGAGCGCGTTGGGGGCATTCATGGGGCACCTCCAAATTACTATCTATGGCAATCAAATTATACCCTGCCGCCATGTGCGCCGCCTCGAGCAGCGGTTCGGCATTTAGCTATTTAGTGGCGCACATGAAATGCCGGATTCGGCTCTACTAGATTGAGTGTGCGATATTATGCAACCTTGCATAATTCGACCTTGCATAATCTTTGAGTGCGGTTTGTATTGGAGGACATGTATATCGACTGAGGTAACACGTCCGCCCCGCTCTCTCGCCGCGCGCCGTGGTACGATTTTTGAGTTTGAAAGTCCCGCCGTGCTCCGGCTGCCCTTGCAGCTCGGCGTGCGGCCGCACGTAAAGGAGCCATCATGGCCGGTATGAACATGCAGCAGATGATGAAGCAGGCTCGCAAGATGCAGGAGCAGCTTGCCGCCGCGCAGGAGAACCTCAAGTCCCAGACCGTCGACGCCTCTGCCGGCGGCGGCATGGTCAAGGTGACCGTTAACGGCGAGATGGAGCTCGTCAACCTCACCATCGATCCCGATGCGCTCGATCCCGAGGACGTCGATATGCTGCAGGATATGATCATGGCTGCCGTCAACGAGGCCGTCCGCGGCGTCAACGAGCTCGCCAACAAGCAGATGGGCGCCATCACCGGCGGCCTCAACATCCCGGGCATGCCGTTCTAAGACACGCATATATATGAGTGCCAACCACAGTCTGCAAAAACTGCTCGATGAGCTGGGCCGTCTGCCGGGCATTGGTCCCAAGTCGGCCCAGCGCATCGCCTATTACCTGTTGGAGGCCGACGCCGAGGAGGCGCGCCGCCTGGCCGAGGCCATCCTGGAGGTCAAGCAGGAGGTCCACTTTTGCAGCCGCTGCTTTAACTACGCCACGGCCGACGAGTGCTCCATCTGCCAGGACCCGATGCGCGATACCACTCGCATTTGCGTGGTGGGCGAGCCGCGCGATGTCCAGGCGATCGAGCGCACGGGCAGCTACCACGGCCTCTACCACGTATTGGGCGGCGTGATCAGTCCCATGGACAAGATTGGCCCCGAGCAGCTGCACATTCGAGAGCTGCTGGCACGCTTGGGCCACGAGGACATCCACGAGGTCATCATCGCCACCAACCCCAATATTGAGGGCGAGACCACGGCGAGCTATCTGGCCCGTACCATCAAGCCGTTGGGCGTCGAGGTGTCGCGTCTGGCAAGCGGCCTTCCCGTGGGCGGCGACTTGGAGTATGCCGACGAGCTTACGCTTGGCCGCGCCATCGAGGCCCGCCGCGCGATTTAGGTGGCGAGCCTGCTCCTGCCGTATGTTTTCCTCGCGACGCACGGGGTAGTCATAATTTCCCCGTGCGACTGTGAGTTTGTTGTGCAACAAAGATGCTTCGTATCCGCTTATCGCATGGATGCTTCCGCTCGCATCCTTAATTTGTCCATTCGTTGCGCAACCTTTTTGGTTCGCTGATACACTCAAATATGGATTCGAATGAATGCGCCGCTCCCGAGCGGCGTGTTTTTGTTGGAGGAGAACGCATGCGGCCCGGTGGCACTCAGACAAAGCGCGGCGCCGCGGTGCGCATACGACGCCGACTGGGCTTGGCGCCGCGGGCGTACGCACTGCTATCGTGCTCGCTGGTGCTGGTCATAGCTGGCGTTTCTGCCTATGGCATGACCGTGCCGTCCATGATGCAGGCGCATGCCGCACGCGAACCGCGCGTGGGGCATGAGGTCAAAAGCGATCTGGGCACCACGACTGGATATGCTTGGGCAAGTGTGGTCGGGCATATTGTGTTTGGCACCGACGATGCGGACGGCGCCGAGGCCCCGGACAACGAAGTCACGCTTGCCAATGGCAAAACCATCGTGCTCACCAACACCAAGATCATCGATCGATTGTCCAACAATAGCGTGGCGGCAACGGTGAATAAGGTCGAGCAGCAAAAGGAGCAGGACGCCCAGCAGTCCGGAAAGCCCGGTAGCTCGGATACTTCTGGCTCCGGCTCGGATTCATCGAGTTCGGGCGGCGGCTCTGGGTCGGGTTCCTCTACCGGAGGGCCTGGAAACGGCGGCTCGACGGGCGGCAACACTGACAACGATGCAAACTCCGGCGGCCTTTCCGCTGCTGAGGAAGAGAGCATTCACAGTTGGCTTGTGACCAAGTACAACATGCTCGACGGCTATGTTTCTCGTGCCAATGACGTGGTCTCGACCTATAACTCTACGGGAGATCCCAGGCCGTGCGACAGCCTGGTCGGGGAGATGTTTGTCATTCGAGCCGAGTTCGGTCGTCAGACATTCTCGCCCCGGTCAAGGTGGTATCAGCAGTATGCCAATCTGTGGGGCTGTTACACCAACCTATGTCAATGGGTCGGCCATTACGGCGATGATGACGTCGCGCTCGGTAACTTCAACAATAACGTGGCGGCGCTTGCCCTATGATGACCGATCTTGCATCCACCACACCACAATCGCTCGGTCGCGATCCCATGGTCGGCCTGCGCCTGGCGCGTGTCGACGGGTTTGAGCCGGCCATTGCGCTCGGTCAGGACGAACTGCCTGCCTATCTGCGTCGTTTTACGATACTGTTTGCCGACGATGCCACCATGCGCCGTGGCGGTATCGGCCGCGTGACGCGTGCTGTCAACGCCCAAGGCGAGGACGTAGCACTCAAACAGCTCATCTTGCCGACGCGCGATGAGTTTGACGACGATGCCGCCCATGAGTCGCTGGTCGCCAAGTTCAAAGCGGCATTTCGCGAGGAATATGAATGCCATCGCGCCCTTTCGGGCCTTAAGGGCTTTCCCCGCCTCTATGGCTGGGGCGAGGTTGACGGTGTGCCTGCAATTGTCATGGAATGGGTCGAGGGCGAGACGCTCGCCCGCTTGCGCTCGCGACTCGCCGTGGACGATGCCGGACGCCTATCGCCGCTTGTGGCGGCGCGCTTGGGGCGCGACCTGTTCGACCTGCTCTGCCGCATGAGCCTGGTGGGGGAGGGCTTTGTCCATCGCGATATCTCGCCCGCGAATATTATGGTGCGTACGGCGCGTTTACCGCTTGACCGGCAGCTTGCCGAGGGCACCTTTGACCTGTGCCTGATCGACTTTGGCTCGTCGCTGGCGCTCGAGCCTGCGTCGGCCGTGGCCGGTACCGGCGGCAAGGCATCCTTTACCGAGCGCTATGCCACGCTGCGTCGCGCGACGGTGGCCTACGCTCCGCCCGAGATGCTCACCGACGATATTCCCGACCTGCGCGCTTTGCGTATGTCGCCGGCGATCGACGTCTATGCCGCGGCAAGCACGGTTTACGAGCTCATTGCCGGCGTCGCGCCATACGAAGCTGCGCCGGGCACTTCGGGCGCCTCGGGTTCGCGCAAAAGGACGCGCGACATCGCGAGCCCCTACCGTCTCAAAATGGACACACGGCCCGACTATCCCATTGGTGCCCATGCGCCCGGTTGTGATTTGACTCAGCTGCTTCGTCGTGAGCCCGATGTGGCGCTCGCCGCGGCCGAGCAGGCCCAGCAGCTAGGGCTTGAGCCGGATTCCGAAGAGCTACGCGATGCGCTGGCGTTTGTCGATGCCCAGCTGTTCGACGTGGTGATGGCCTGTCTGTCCAGCCATCAAAAAGATCGTCCCGAGCCGGCGGCGGTCGAGGCGGCGCTCTCGGCGTTTTGTGACCACTATGCGCAAAATGTCGGTCGTTCGCTCCGCGGCGAGCCGCTCACGCCGTGCCCCATGGATGCGTCTGGCCGCGCGGTTCGTCGCGCGCTGATGGTCGGCGCGACGGTCGTCTGTGGCGTGGTTTGGGCTGTGGTCGTGGTTTCGGCCGCGCTGCTGGCGTCGGGCGCTCGCGTGACGGCGACTTTGGGATCGTTCGTGTGGTCTGGGTCGCTACCGGGTATTATTGCCGCACTGGCGTTGGCGCTGCCAGGCATAGCCGGCGTTGCCGCGGGGGCACTTGCGCGCGATCGGCGCTCGGGGTTCCTACAGGGTGTGCTCGCGCTTTCTGCCTGCGAGGTTCCGGTGCTGGTTGTGGCTGCATGTAGCGTATTTTCCCAACGCGCCGTGACGGGCGGCCTTGTTGCCGCTCTGGTTGCAACCTATACGCTTACGTGGTTTTTGCTTGCGATGGGCTTTGCCTTTGAACTTCCCGTTTCGGCACCGCGACGCACAAAAGCCCAGATGGCGACTCCGCTTGCCGGTGGAGCCGCAGCTGCCCGTACTTTTGGCGGACCTGTCGAAGTATCGTCCGATTCTATTTCTACGACCAAGGAGGCCTAGGTCATGGCATCTCAAGTTGAGCTCACCCCATGCGGGGCCATGTTTGACATCTTTAAGCGCGCGGCGCATCTGAGCCATATCGAGCTGTGCGGCTTGGTGCTTTCGTCCCGTCCGCTCGCCGACGGCCGCAGCCCGCAGAGCCGAGCCGCCGATCGCTCTTGGGTTTCCCGCTTTATCGTTCGCGCGCCGGTCGGCACGCTTCAGCAGCGCTACTTTGCCGAATATGGTACCTCGGCTGCGCGTATTATGTCGCAACTGGCCCTGCGCCAGCGCAATCCCATGGACTCCACGGCTGTGATCAATATGGTGTGCGGTCCTGCAGGTGAACCGATGGTACGCGCGCTCGAAGAGTGCCACCAGGACACGAATCTCTATCGCAACGCGCTCGATCGCCTGTCCCAGGCGGCGGAACTCATGCCCGCCGAGCGCGCCGAGGCCGTGCTGGTGCTGTTTGTCGCCGTCGGTTGTTCGGCGGATGTGCGGTCCTCGGTGAACTATGCCATCGACTACGCGCACGCGACCTGTGGCGGAGGCACATCCACGCCGCGTTCGCTTGGCATGTCGATGACCGCGGGCGAACGCGAACCCGCCCCGGCGCACCCCTTGGGCTTGCTGCGCGTACAAAACAGTTTTGTCGTGAGCGCCCCGCGCTGGATTCAGCCGAGTGAGCAGGGTGTTGAGATTGGCGCGCTGGCCACTGGTGAGGGCGATATTACCGACGTCGGCGACGATGTCTCGGCCCGCCATGCCCATATCTGGTGCGATGCTCAAAATACTGGCACGTCGAGGACTTGTCGTCCACCAACGGAACCGTGGTGGTAAACGGGGCCACGCGCGTCTGCATTCAGGTCGAACCCGGCCGTTCCGCCCAACTCAATCCCGGCGACGAGCTCAAGCTCGGCGAATCCACTACCTACGCCATCCTCTTCGGTGCTCTCTAGCCGGCAGATAGGGACGTTTCTTTTCTGCCGGCACTTGGGGACACTCCTCGGCGCGCCAGAGCCAGTCGCCCGGGGATGGAGGGGCCATTTTGGCCCTTGGCGGTCAGTCGGGGCGAAACTAGAAGATCTTTCCGATTCGCGGCTGTTCATGCTTGTAGAGCATCTAAAACAATAGGATGTTATTCTGGAATATGCCGGGTGCGTGAACTTGCCTGTCTTAGCCTTAATAAGGTATAGGGGAGTTTGGCTCAGGGGTTCCGTCTTGTTCTTCAGCGCAGTATTGTGGGACAGATTTGCTGAGATTGGCGCCTTACACCGCAGAGCGCACGGAAGGCTCTCGATTTGTGTTCTGGCCCCAGAATACAGGGCCTGATACTTACCAACTGTGGCATGGATGTAACATCTGTAGAAATCAACCCTTTTGTTGTCGACCTTTGTAAGAAAAACACTGCCATCAACTCTTTGGATGACGAAACTAGGGTGCTTGAGGGGAGCCTTTACTCCCCTCTGAGAGATGACTCATGTTTTTCGCTTGTCGTTGTGAATCCTCCGTTACTGCCGATTCCGGATGAGATTCCTTATCCCTTCGTTGGGGATGGGGGACAATCGGGTCTGGATATAACACTTCATATTCTTAAGGGTGGCGATACGCATTTAGAGGAAAACACTAAATACTGCTAATAGGGGTGACGACGATGGCGCAGGGGCGACCCACGATGCTCGCATCAATACGTCGGCTACTTGGGGAATCAGGTCTAGATGCATGTATGATGATACTGTGCAGCTATTCAATTAGTCCGCGTTCCGAATGGGTGCGGGGTATGGCGGCGACGTCGTATGCTTTTGCCCTGGCGCGATACTCAGGTATTTCTGAGGCGGTTGACGAAGTTTATACGCGCTATGCCGCGCAAGGCGTCCGGAAGTTTGCACATCTACATTACGGGCTTAGGTTTCTTCAAGCGAGCAGGCTGGTTGCGTTATTATGAGCGATTTTTCTAGTCTAGGCGACAAAAGGCAAAGGATTTGGTGGGTGTAAAACGAGGTCGTTTGCGGGCGGACGCTCCAATCTATTGTGGCAATCGGGCGGTTGAAAAAGATATTTCAATCGCCCGATTGCCAGATTCGTCGGAGGAGATGTCCGATTCCGACTCTCTTGTAGGAAGAGCTTGAGACCGTATTGGCCCAAGGCAATCTTAAAGCAGTCTCATTGGCAAATCTTCGCTCCTGTTGTGTTGAGGTGTAAGGTATCAGTGATTGATGTTTTGTGGCGGGTAGATTGGGGCCTTCCTTGATTCGATGCGTTCTCTCGAGGTTCATCAGAGCAAAAGGGGCTTTCGTCTTCATTGCTATCACGGTGATTGGAACC
>DBEXKF010000160.1:0-2581 GCA_048175045.1 Collinsella sp. | reverse complement strand
TGGACCGTCAGGCGCGGGCAAGGGCACGCTCGTCACTCGTGTGCGAGAGCGTCGCTCAAACCTGGGCCTGACGGTTTCGGCTACCACGCGAGCTCCGCGTAAAGGCGAGGTCGACGGCGTCAATTACTTTTTCCTGACGCGTGAGGAGTTCGACCGCCGCGTGGCAAACGGTGAGTTTGTCGAGTG
The DNA here is from genome assembly GCA_048175045.1 of Collinsella sp. GTDB lineage: Bacteria > Actinomycetota > Coriobacteriia > Coriobacteriales > Coriobacteriaceae > Collinsella. The sequence goes on along the minus strand of DBEXKF010000160.1, from coordinate 2,395 downwards.
GGCCGAGGTCCACGGCAACTGCTACGGGACGTTGGTGAGCGAAGTCACATCCAAGCTCGCCTCTGGCTCTTCTCTGATCTTGGAGATCGATGTCCAGGGCGCCCTGCAGGTCAAGGAGCGTTTCCCCGAGGCCGTGTTGATCTTTATCAAGCCGCCCTCGCTCGAGGTGCTTCGTGAGCGTCTTGTCGGTCGTGGTACCGAGACGCCCGAGACGATCGAACTGCGTATGGCAAACGCCGCCGATGAACTTGCCCTTGCCGACCGCTACGACGACGTCGTGGTGAATGACGATCTCGACCGCGCGACCGATGAGCTCGTTCGCGTTCTCGATATGCATGAAAGGATCTGAGGTCCGTGTCCGTTGTAAAGCCTTGCATTGACGATCTTCTGGAGAAGACCGATCACAACCGCTTCCTGCTCGCCTCGCTTGCCTCCAAGCGCGCCTGCGACATCAATAGCATGCTGCGTGGCCAGCACAATCGTGTGCTTGCCGTCCAGGATGTCGACGACATCACCATCGCGCTCTCTGGTGCCGATACCATCTCGATGGCTATGGACGAGATTGTCGACGGCGATATCTCCTACGACGAGGCCCGTTACGAGAAGGCGCTCGGCCACAAGGTTGCTGAAGCCTAAATGGCAGCTCGCGTCTGCCTGGTCCACTATCACGAGGTTGGACTGAAGGGCAAGAACCGCGCACATTTTGAGCATATCCTCATGGATAACATTAAGGCGGCTTTGGCCGCCTTTTCCGTGAACGCCGTGTCTCGAATTTCCGGTTATATCCTCGTGACCTTTAACGAGCATCAGGCCGACGATGCGGCGCGCGTTATCCGCACCGTGCCCGGCGTTGCCCGTGTGTCCCTGGCCTATCACACCAATCGCGATCCGCAGGAGTACTGCGCGGCGTCTGTAAAGGCGCTGCGTGAGTTTGGCCCCTTTGGGTCGTTTAAGGTGCACGCCAAGCGCTCCAATACCGACTATGAGCTCACCTCGATTGATATCAATCGACAGGTTGGCGAGGTGCTGTGCGAGGCGTTCCCCGATAAAAAGGTCCAGATGCACGATCCCGACGCGATGGTGCACGTGCTGGTTGTCCAGGGCAGCGTGTACGTGTACGCGCGCTCCGAGCGCGGTGTGGGCGGTCTGCCGGTGGGCTCTGCCGGTAAGGTCGTGACGCTTCTGTCGTCGGGTATCGACTCGCCGGTGGCGACCTGGATGCTCGCGCGTCGTGGAGCCGTGTGCGTGCCGGTGCATTTTTCCGGTCGTCCGCAGACGCCAGATACCAGCGAGTATCTGGTGCAGGACATCATTCGCGCCCTTGAGCCGGGTGTCCAGATTGGCCGTCTGTATGTTGTGCCGTTTGGCGATTGCCAGCGCGAAATTTCGGTGACCTGTCCCAGCAACCTACGTGTCATCATGTATCGCCGCATTATGTATTCGGTTGCTGAGCGCATCGCGCATATCGAGGGCGCCAAAGCCATTGTGACGGGTGAGTCGCTTGGTCAGGTTGCCTCCCAGACGCTCGAGAACATCATGGCCGTCAACGAGGCCGTGAAGATTCCCGTGTTCCGTCCGCTCATTGGTTCTGATAAGCAGGAGATCATCGCGCGTGCCCAGGAGATTGGAACGTTTGATTTCTCGACCGAGGCGGCGCCCGATTGCTGCACGCTCTTTATGCCGCGTCGTCCCGAGACGCATGCCAAGCTCGATGCCGTGCATGAGGCCTGGGAGCTGTTCGATCACGAGGAGATGATCGAGCGCCTGCTCAAACAGACCGAGTATATCGATTTTGGCAGCAACACGTATAAGGCCCCCAAGACCTTAAAACGCAAACATTCGGAGCTCGCTCCGCGTGAGATTTACCAAGATCACGAGGAATTTGTTGCATAGGCCGGCGATGTTATTGCATCGTCGGCCTTTTGCTATCTGGGCGTTTGCTTCTAAATTGTTCATTTGGCGACGCGTGCCTGAATAAATGGACACTTTTCCGCAAGGTTTTGGTCGGGTTTTGGTTAGACCGTGAGCGACGATGTGCGAACCCAGTCGTCGCGACCCCTCTCGCCTGACACGATAGTGTTGGGAGGTGTTTGCTATGGCACAGCGCGAACAACATGAACGGGTCAAACGTATGGATCGCTGGGCGGGAAAGCTGCTCGAGCACAAGGTGGTGGTCGTGGCGATGCTCGTCGTTATTGCGATGGCGAGTGGGTTGGCGATGGCAACATTGGGCGGCGAATCCGATGGGGTGACGTTTGAGCGTGATGCCACGTCGGTTGAGCGGGCGGATACGGGTTCTGAGGACGCTTCTGATGATGGCGATCATTCGAGTGATTCGAAAAGGGCAAGTGCGGCCAGTGAGGTCTATGTCGATGTTGGCGGGGCCGTGGTGACG
>DBEXKF010000159.1:0-1908 GCA_048175045.1 Collinsella sp. | reverse complement strand
GCTTGTTGGCAGCCCATGCCACGCCGCGGCCATGGTTGCCGTCGGTGGCGGTAAAGAAGGTGGCCTGGCCAAAGTCCTTGGCAAGCTGATCGGAGGTCAGGTAATCGAAGGTGCAGTCGGCAACGTCCTTGCCGGTCTCGTCGGCAATGTAGTTGGCCATGGCAAACGAGCCGCCCAGGACCTTAAAGGCGTTGAGGCCAAAGCGATAGCTCTCGTCCTTAACGCACAGGTTGGACAGGCCCAGGCGCGCGGCCTGGCCGTCCAGGCGGGCAAGCGGAGTGACGGTGTACTGGGGGAACGACTGGTGGAAGGCACGGGCCTTCTTCACGTGGTCGAGACTCATGATTCCCAAGTGCTTGTCATCGCTCTTGGGCATCGTGTTGCTCGCCCACTGGATCTTATCGGCCATACGGTGAACTCCTTAAGTCCTCTCTTGCCGGCCCCCGCATACGCGTTTCAGCCCGATCCCATTCACACGGCTGAACTTTTATGTGGATGCCAAACAAAAAGTTTGTTAGTAATGTTCTATCACACTTTTTGATTGGCATACCTAACGAATTGTTTGTTGCCGTAATCGGTACTTTTTCGCCGCCGAACGGTCATGAATTGCCTTGTTGATGGATTTGTTTGCGGTCAAGTGTGGTTTATGGCAAAGTGTGCCCAAACTAATTTTTAGGAAGGCACCCATGACCCCCGCACAGATTGAGTTTTACAAGCGCCTAGCACACGGCCTAGCGCTCCAATTTGGCCCCAACTGCGAAGTCGTCGTCCACGATCTGGAGACCGAGGACGTGGACCACTCCATCGTAGTGATCGAAAACGGCCACGTCAGCGGGCGCAAACTGGGTGACGGCCCCAGCCATATTGTGTTTGAGTCCATGCACGAGGGCACCACCGACGTGCACGACCGCGAGCCATACCTCACCAAAACCACCGATGGCAAGCTGCTCAAGTCCTCTACCATCTTTATCCGCAACGACGAGGGCAAGCCCGTCGGCATTTTGGGCATCAACTTTGACATTACGCTCATGAAGGCTTTTGAGCGCTCGCTCGATGCCTTTACCGGCACCGGCGGCACGGGCTACACCGAGCCCGAGCCCATTACCAAAAACATCGGCGACCTGCTCGAAGATCTGCTGCGCGAGTGCGAGCAGTTTGTGGGTAAGCCCGCGGCGCTCATGACCAAAGACGAGCGCATCCGCGCCATTGGCTACCTCGACCGCCGCGGCGCCTTCCTCATTTCCAAGTCGAGCGAACGCGCCTGCGAGTTCTTTGGCATCTCCAAGTACAGCTTCTATAGCTACCTCAACGAGGCAAAGGCTGCCGCCGGCGACAAGTAGGCAACTCGACCGGATCGCCCCTCCCCTTTTGGGCGCGAGTTCTGGAAAGCGCGAATCCAAGACCGAGCCGCTTGAGAAGTTCCATATAATCGATGGCATTAGTATTTCGAAAGGATGGAACAGAATGGCGTTGAGCAAGGCATCATGCACCGGTCGCGGATTGATTCCGGCAATTGGTGGACATGTGCACCGCATGTTCGATGAGGGTGAAGACGACCTGTTTTCGCTGAGCCTTGACGACGTGATGGATGATCGCCCGTGGACCGCCGACGAACTCATGGGCGGCGGCGGGGCTCGCCCGTCAAGCCCCAATCCCGCACTTGCGCCTAAGTCCGCACCTGCGCCGACTCCTGCGCAGTCGCCTGTTTCGACGCCCGCGTCTACGCCCGCACCCACTTCGGCGCCCACACCAGCTCCCCGCCCCGCAAGTGACCCGTCCGAGACGGCGGCATTTCTCGCTGCAGCGACGCAGGGCAAATCGGCCGACAGCACCGTTATGTACAACGCCCAGCAGTTACCTGTTCCTGCGGCACGCAAGCCTCCGGTCACAAGGCTCGATGAGCCCGTT
>DBEXKF010000158.1:0-5052 GCA_048175045.1 Collinsella sp. | reverse complement strand
CTGGGATTTCGATTTTCCCATCATCCGCGAAAACGACAAGTGCATTAAATGCATGCGCTGCATCAAGGTGTGCGAGAGCGTGCAGGGCCTAGGGATTTGGGATCTGACCAACCGCGCCACGCATACCGCCGTGGGTACCCGCGGGCGCGCGCCGATTGGCAAGACCGATTGCGTCGCGTGCGGCCAGTGCATCACGCATTGCCCGACGGGCGCGCTGCGCGAGCGCGACGACACCGAGACCGTGTTTGACGCGCTCGCTAATCCCGACAAGATCGTGCTGGTGCAAATCGCGCCTGCCGTGCGCAGCGCCTGGGGCGAGGAGCTCGGCATTTCGCGCGGGGAAGCCACCGTCGAGCGTCTGGCTTGTGCGCTGCGTCGTGTTGGCTTTGAGTACGTGTTCGACACCGATTTCTCGGCCGACCTCACCATCATGGAGGAGGGCTCCGAGCTGCTCGAGCGCCTGGGTAAGGCCGCCAAGGGCGAGGGCGACAGCCGCAGCTGGCCCATGTTCACGAGCTGCTGCCCGGGCTGGGTGCGCTTTGTGAAGGCGCGTTATCCGGAGTTTGTCGACAGCCTGTCCACGTCCAAGTCGCCGCAGCAGATGTTCGGCGCCATCGCCAAGACATACTACGCCAAGGTGCTGGGCGTGGAGCCTGAGCGCCTGTTTGTGGTGTCCGTGATGCCGTGCACGGCCAAGAAGGCCGAGTGCGCGCTGCCGAGCATGGTGGGCGAGGACGGCACGCCCGATGTGGACGTTGCACTGACGGTGCGCGAGATGGTGCGCATGGTCCGCGCGAGCCACGTGAGCGTGGATACGCTGGTTGAGGAGCCGCTCGACACGCCGCTGGGCTTTGGCACGGGCGCAGGTGTGATCTTTGGCGCCACGGGCGGCGTGATGGAGGCCGCCGTGCGCTCGGCCTATTACCTGGTGACGGGCAAGAACCCCGACGCCGACTTCTTTACCGATGTGCGCGGCCTGGACGGCTGGAAGGAGGCCGTGGCCGATATCGATGGCACCAAGGTACGCGTCGCCGTGGCGCACGGGCTGGGCAACGCCGCCCGCCTGCTCGACGCGATTCGCGACGGCCGCGTGAGCTATGACTTCGTTGAGGTCATGGCGTGCCCGGGCGGCTGTGTCGGTGGCGGCGGTCAGCCCATCCATGACGGCTGTGAGCTGGCAGCCGAGCGCGGCCAGGTGCTGTGGGGCTTGGATGCTGCTGCGGATATTCGCTTCTCGCACGAGAATCCCGATGTCCAGGCATGCTACCGCGAGTTCTTGGGCGAGCCGCTCTCGCCGCTGGCCGAGGAGCTGCTGCATGCCGACCATCACGCATGGACGATGCCTAACGAGGGGACGTGCTAGCGATGCGCGCGTTTAATGTTGAGATGTCGCGCCGGGGGTTTGCCTCGGCGCTCGCTGCGGGCGCCCTGTCGCTTGCGCTCGCGGGCTGTGGCGGCGGGGCTGCCGGTGCCGGGTCCGCCGCGGGCTCGGCTGCCACAGACGGCGCCGGTGCTGCTGCAGAGCCGGTCGAGGTGCACGTCGCCTCGCTCAAGGGGCCGACCTCGATTGGTCTGGTGCAGTTTATGGACCGGGCGGCCGATGGCGAGACGGACAATGAGTTCGACTTTGCGATCAACACCGCCGCCGACGAGATTGTGCCCAAGGTCATTCAGGGCGATATCGACATTGCCCTGGTGCCGGCCAACGTGGCGAGCGTGCTCTACAACAAGACCGAGGGCGCGGTGCAGGTCATCGACATCAACACGCTGGGCGTGCTGAACGTGGTGACGGGCGACGCGAGTGTGACCTCGTTTGGCGATCTGGCGGGTCGCACCGTCTACATGACGGGCAAGGGCACCACGCCAGAGTACGTCATGAACTACCTGCTGGAGCGCGCGGGCCTGACCGGCCAGGTGGCGCTCGAGTTTAAGAGCGAGCCCACCGAGGTGCTGTCGGCCCTGCTTGCCGACCCGTCCGCCGTGGGCGTGCTGCCGGAGCCGTTCAAGACCGCCGCCATCGCAAAGAGCGAAGGCAAGCTGTCGGCGCCGGTAAGTCTGACCGATGTGTGGGATGAGCTGGCAGGTGACACGGGTTCGCGCCTGCTGACGGGTGTGACCGTGGTGCGCCGCGCGTTTGCCGAGGAACATCCCGAGGCCGTGGCGGAGTTCTTGAACTGCCATGCGGCGAGCGTTAAGGCCGTCAATGCGGCGCCGGCAGACTGGGCGCAGGCCGTGGTCGATGCTGGCATCGTGGACAACGCCAAGATTGCCGAGAAGGCGATTCCCGGGTGCATGCTTGTGTGCCAGACGGGCAAGGATATGAAGGCGGCACTTAGTGGGTATCTGCAGGTGCTGGCCGACGCGGACGCGAGCGCCGTGGGTGGTAAACTTCCGGCTGACGATTTCTACTACATGGAGTAGCCCGTGCGTGCGTTTGCTCGACAAATGACAGAGCGTATGAAGGCGGCGGCGGCAGCAGGTGCCGTCGCCGCCTTTTGGCTTGCCGTGTGGGTCTTCGCGGCGGTGCTGGTGGCGCAGCCGCTGATCTTGCCGGGGCCGGGTGCTGTTGCCTTGGCGCTGCTGCGCCTGGTGTGCGATGGCGGTACCTGGGCGATTTTGGTGGGCTCGGGCGCGCGGATACTGGGCGGGCTGGCGCTTGCCGCGGTGTGTGGTGGCGTGCTTGCCGGGATTTCGTCACGGTTGCGGGCGTTTGCGCGCCTGGTGGCTCCGGCACTTTCGTTTGTTAAGGCGACGCCGGTTGCCTGCGTGGTGGTCCTGCTGCTTATTTGGTTGGGATCGGCGCGCGTGAGCATCGCCGCGGTCTTTTTGATGGCGCTGCCGGGCGTGTATTTTTCGCTGGCCGAGGGCTTGGCACAGGTGAATAAACCGCTGGAGCAGATGTTCCGTCTGCATGGCGTGCGCGGCTGGCGCCTGTTTTGCGCCCATACCTGGCGCGAAGTCCTGCCGTTTGTGCTTTCGTGCGCCCGCGCCGTGATCGGCATGAGCTGGAAGGCCGGCGTGGCAGCCGAGCTGATCGGCATGGCGGTGGGCACCGTGGGCGAGCGCATCTATCAGGCAAAGCTTTTGATTGAGACGGCTGATTTGCTGGCGTGGACCGTGCTGGTCGTTACCGCCTCGTGGGCGTGTGAGCGCGTGCTGGTGTGGCTGCTGCGGGTTTCGGGACCCGTGGCGTGGCGCGCGGCCGTGCGGGCGCATGGGCATGGACTGTGCGGGCGTGCGGGGACTGCGAGCGATGGCACTGCAGCGGAGCTTGCGCTTGCCGTGGGCGATCGTGCGCCCTGGGCGCCGGCGCTGGATGGTCTGGTGCTCAACGTGCCTGCGGGTGGGCGTATCTGCGTGATGGGCGCTTCGGGGATGGGCAAGTCGACGCTGCTTTCGTTGGCAGCGGGGGAGTGCGCGCCGTGCTCGATGGTGTTTCAGGATGCACGCTTGGTAGAGGGCAGCTCGGCTTTGGATAACGTGCTGGTGTGTGCCGATGCGCGCGTGGATGCTTCGAACGCTACGACCTTGCTGCGCCGGTTGGTGCCGGGAATCGACGTGCATGTTCGCGTGGCTGAGCTTTCGGGCGGGCAGCGCCGTCGTGTCGAGATCGCTCGAGCCCTGCTGTGTGGCGGCTGTGCCGTCATTCTGGATGAGCCCTTTACCGGTTTAGATACCGCCGCGCGCGACGCATGCGCCGAAGCTGTGCTCGACCTGCTCGACGGCCGCATGCTCCTGCTTGCCACGCACGATGCCGCCGACGCTCAGGCCCTCGATATCTCGGATATCATCACGCTCTAAAAACTAACTCAGCAACAAAATGATCCATTTTCCTCCGTCCCCACGGGGTCTGGTGTGGTATTCTATCTGCGGGGTAATACTTAGGAATACCAAGTAATACCAACGCCGCAGAAACAAACTCCGGATGCGGGCCAATCGGGTTGCCTTCACAGCCCGTCGCCCAGCCGCGTGGCCCGCATCTATCCGCACTACCGTCGTTTCAAAAAGGAAGCGCCATGGCAGAACACATGACCCCCGTAGTCGCGAAGGTCTTGCCCGAGGAGAAGGCAGCCTTCGCGGCGGCAACCCAGCTCGTGGGCACCACGCCGTCCAACGCCATCCGCATGTTTATCGCCGCGTTCAATCGCTGCGGCACCTTCCCGTTCGACATCTCGCCCAGCGGGGCCTTTGGCAAAGAGTGTCCCCAACAGCTAGTCGTTGAAGAACGTCCCCAATGACTAGTCGTCGGGAGGAGGTTGACATGCTCAATGCGATGATTTGGGCGCTTGCCTGTTTTGGCGTCGTCGCTGCCGATATTGCCCTGAGCGTCGTTTTGTTTTCCGCCCTTGGCGTCGCATCGGTGTTCATGGGTTTTTCGATCGATGACCTCGACATTCAATTGCTTCAGGCCGTCGCGCAGACAGCATCGTTTTTGATGGCGCTGCTGTGGTGGCGTTATCTGTGGTCGCGTTCGTTTATGGCACGCCGGCAAAGCGAGCACCCGCTCGGCGGGGGAGCGCGTGGGGCGTGGAAACGCATCGCCTGCGTTATCGTGATCGGCCTGGCCCTGCAGGTGGTTGTTGGCTACGTGACCGACGCCGCGCTGTCGTTGTTGCCCGATGCCGCGGCCGACTACAGCGAGCTTGTCGAGGAAACAGGCATGGGCGACACCAGCTATCTCGCCGTCCTGACTACGGTGCTCGGCGCCCCATTTTGTGAAGAGCTGCTGGTGCGCGGCATTATTTTTGAGTTTTCGCTCCGAGCGTTTAATCCGCAGTGCCGCCCACTTTGGAAGCGCCGGCGTCGTGCGAGCGCGCAGGACGGCGCCATGGTGCCCTGGGCGGCCCCAAGTACGTGGGGTATCGCCGCGGCGATTGTGCTGCAGGCGGCCATCTTTGGCTTTATGCACATGAATTGGGTGCAAGGTTGCTACGCGGGTGCCGCCGGCCTCATCTTTGGTTGGGTGCTCGTGACGACCGGAAAGCTCCGCTACACGATCCTGCTGCACTTTGCCTTTAACGCCGGGTCGTATCTCATGACGATGCTCTGGTT
>DBEXKF010000157.1:0-4203 GCA_048175045.1 Collinsella sp. | reverse complement strand
AGCGTGGCGCCCAAGGGCAACAAAAAGTACGTGGCGCTGACGTTTGACGAGGGTCCGAGCGGCGCCACCAAGCAGATCTTGCAGGTGCTCAAGGAAAAGGGCGTCACCGCGACGTTCTTCCTTTCGGGCGATGCGGCCGAGGCCTCGCCTGCCACGGCCAAGGCGATTGTCGATGCCGGGTGCGAGATCGGATCCAACAGCTACAGCGACGATTCGCTCAAGGATCAGGACCGTGAGGCGGTACGCGAACAGATCACGAAAGGCACCGATGCGATTAAGTCGGCGACCGGCGTGAAGACGATGCTGCTGCGTGCCCCCTACGCTGCCTTTGACGAGCAAAACTGGATTGATGCGATGGACCTGGTCTCCGCCGTGGTCTCGTGGAATATCGACTCGGGCGACTGGCTGCTCAACGGTGCCGACGAGCAGGTCTCGACGGTGCTCGATTCGGTGACGCCCGGCAATATCGTGCTGCTCACCGATAGAGACGAATGCGCCGAGCAGACACTCGAGGCGCTGCCGCAGATTATCGACGGCCTCATTGCCGACGGCTACAAGATCGTGACGCTCAGCGACCTGGTCAAGACGGACACGTCGCTGAGCAAAAAGCTCACCTCGCTGACGAAGGTCACCATGCCCAAGGACGCCGTGTTCCCCCAGCTTGCTGAGGACAATGACACCACAGAGTAGTCATTGGGTAGTCGTTTAAGAACGTCCCCAACGGCTATGTCACGGATGCGTCAGCGTTTGGTATGCCTGCAATGTGCAGCGCATAAATTCGATGCCGCAGGGCGATGCTGATGCTATAGTTACTGCGGTTAATGAGGGTCAAGAGAAAGGTTACAGGTGAAATCCAAACCTCGACCATACAGTCGATGACCCCATGCAGGTGCTTTTTGCGCATGCACGGGGTGTAAGCGTCGAGCGGCGTGCCGCCCGCGCATGCGTATACATATCCAGAAGCCCCCGGACGCCGCACGCGCGGCCGCGTCCGGAGGAATAATGATGGGGAGCACCATTGAATTATCTGAGTGAGATGCTCAAATTGCCGGTCTTGGACGTCGACGGCGAAAAGCTCGGCGTGGTCAACGATTTTGGTATTGCTACCGGCGAAGTTTTTCCGCACGTGACGTCGCTCGCGTTCCGCGGACCCGGCAAGACGCCGTTTATGATCAGCTGGCGCAAATGGGTCGACCGTATCGACGAGACGGGTGTACACCTTAAGACGTCGGCCACCGAAATCCGTTTTTCGTACCTGCAGCCGACCGAACTCCTGCTCGCCCGCGACGTGCTCAACAAGCAGATTGTCGACACGCAGGGCATGAAGGTCGTGCGCGTCAACGACATCAAGTTTTCCATGTCGGGCGAAAATCAGCTGCGCCTGCTGGGCGCCGAGGTCGGTGCCCGCGGTCTGCTACGCGCCATCAGCCCCGCGCTCGAGCATATCGTCGAAGGCTTTATGAAGCACCTGGGCAAGCCGCTCAGTGAGGACATCATCGCTTGGTCCTACATGGACCTGCTCGACCGCTCGACCAAGAACATTCAACTCTCGGTGTCGCACAAGACGCTCGGCGAGCTGCACCCTGCCGACATCGCCGACATTATCGAGCAGCTCGATCCGCGCCTACGTGCGCAGGTGTTCGCGCAGCTCGATACGGCACAGGCCGCCGAGGCCATCTCGGAGTTCGATGACGACGAGCTTATGACCGAGATGCTCGAGGGCCTGTCCGACACCGACGCATCGTCGATGCTGGCCATGATGGACCCGGACGACGCCGCCGATCTGATCGACGAGCTCGATTACGAGAAGGCCGAGAAGCTCCTGCGCCTGATGGGCGTCAAGGAGGAGAAGGCGATTCGTAACCTGCTGGGGTATGAGGACAATACCGCCGGCCGCATCATGACCTCGGAGTTTGTCTCCCTGCCCGCCACGGCAACGGTCGGTGACGCCATCGAGGCGATTCGCGAGCTCGACGAGGACTTCGAGAGCGTCTACTACGTCTATACCGAGGATCCGAGCGGCATGCTGACCGGCGTGCTTTCGCTGCGCACGCTGATCGTAGCCGACCGCGACGCCACGCTGGGTCAGCTGGCCTATCGCGACCTGGTCTATGTGTCGCCCGACGAGGACCAGGAAGACGTGACGGACGAGATGACCAAGTACGACCTGGTTGCCATCCCTGTCTGCGACGAGAACCGTCATATCCTGGGTATCGTGACCTTCGACGACGCCATGGACGTTATCGCCGAGGAGCATCAGGAGGACCTGCAGATCGCCGGTGTCGGCTCGGGCGATAGCGCGTCGGACGACTCGACGAACGTGCTCAGCTGGTTCGTGCATCGCCAGTACTGGGTTGTTGTATGGGGCATCGCGTCGTGCATCATGGCGACCGTGCTGGGAACGGCGCTCGGCTCCGCGCATCTGGTGGTGTTCCCCATGTGCGCCATGCCGCTCGTGCTGCTGGCGGCCTCGCGCATGGTGTCGTTCGTCAAGAACTACTTCCTCGAGTACGACGGCCACGACGACGAGCCCAAACCGTACCTGGGATTCTTCTTCCAGAGCACGGGCATGGGCCTGATTCTGTCACTCGTGACCTATCTGTGCGCTCAGCTGGTGCGCACCGCTGCGTTCCTCGATGCGCCCATGTTTGAGGAGCAACTCTTTACCGGGTGCTTTAATATTGCTGCCATCATTTGCCTGGTTGGTAACATGAGCGCCGTGATTTACCTGATGGTGCTGTTCTGGCGTGACGAGCATGACCTCAACACGTCGGGCACTGCCATGAACGTTATTGCCGTCATGATCTCGTGCGTAGCGTATTGCGCCGCTGCGGTGCTGCTCACCATGTCGGTCATGGGTTAGGTGGTCGCGTGCAAAATACCAAGCAAAAGTCGGGCACCAAGCAAAAGTTGACCATCGCGGCCATCTTTGGCGCTATGGGTCCCGGTCTGCTGGCGGCGCTTTCGGGCAATGACGCCGGCGGCATTGCAACGTATTCCAGCGCGGGCGCCAGCTATGGCTACAAGATGCTCTGGATGCTTCCCGTCATGACCGTGCTGCTTATCGTGACGCAGGAGACCGCGGCGCGCTGCGGCTGCGTCACGGGCAAGGGCCTGGCATCGCTCATTCGCGAGCGCTTTGGCGTGCGCAAGAGTGTACTTGCTATGGCGGCGCTGTTGATCGCCAACACGGCTGTGACCATTTCGGAGTTTGCGGGCATCGCCAGCGGCCTTGCTCTCTTTGGCGTGCCGGCGAGCATCTCGGTGCCGTTGGTGGCGCTGCTGGTGTGGATGCTTACCATGTCGGGTAGTTTCCAGCGCATCGAGAAGATTTTGCTGCTGGTGAGCTGCGTGTTCGTGACCTATGTCGTCGCTGCATTTATGGCTGGCCCCAACTGGGGTGAGGTCGCGGTCGACTTGGTCGTGCCTAACATTCAAAATGACCCCAGCTACGTGTCGCTCGTGGTCGCAACGATCGGTACCACCATCGCGCCGTGGATGATCTTCTTGGCGCAGAACAACGTGGTCGATAAGAACGCGGGCGAGGACGATATCGTGCTGCAGCGCATCGATACCGTGAGCGGCTCGCTTGCCGCCGATGTCATTGCCGGCTTTATTATCATCACGACCGGTACGGTGTTGTTCCCGGCGGGTATTCAGATAAGCGATGCCGCCGATGCTGCCCGCGCGTTGGAGCCTATTGCGGGTCAGTGGTCCACGGTACTGTTTGCCTCGGGCCTGGTCGCGGCGAGCTTCTTGGCCGCCTGCGTGCTGCCGGGCGTTACGTCGAGCGCTATCTGTGAGGCATTTGGCTGGGAGCGCGGTGCCGACCGCAGCTGGGACGAGGCCCCGGTCTATCGCGGCATCATTACGGCCATCATCGGTATCTCTGCCGTGCTGGTGCTTATGCCCGGCGTCGATCTGTTCCAGATTATGATGACCTCTCAGGTCATCAATGGCGTGCTACTGCCCGTGGTTCTGGTGTTCCAGGTGGTTATTGCCGCTGACCGTCACATTATGGGTGCTAACCGCAACGGCCGCGTGTGGAACGTGCTTACTTGGGCGACTATCGCCGTGATTACGGTGCTCACGGTTGTCATGTTTGTTCTGCAGGCGATGGGTTACAGCGCTTAGCGCCTCTTTTGGATTCCAAACAGGCCGCAGCGATGGGCTGCGGCCTGTTTTTGTCTGCTATAGGGTGTT
>DBEXKF010000156.1:0-7459 GCA_048175045.1 Collinsella sp. | reverse complement strand
TTGCTCGGCGTCATCGCGGCACTGTATCGCGACAAATGGCCGGACCAAGTGATCCGCGTCTTTTCCATCGCCGGCTTGGCAACCCCGTCGTTCTGGCTTGCCGTTCTGTTGATCCTGCTGTTCTCTTCCTACCTTAAGGTGCTCCCGGCATCGGGTGCTCTGCCTCACTTCACCACGAATCCGGTTGGCTATCTGGGACGTATGATCATGCCCGCTATCGCCTTGGCATTTCCGCTGACGGGCCAGATGACTCGTATCGTGCGTACCGCCATGGTCGAGGAGCTCGACAAGGATTATGTCCGTATGGCTCGCGGCGCCGGCGTTCCCGAGAAGGTCGTCGTCGGCATCAACGTTCTTCGCAATGCGCTGATCACCCCGGTCACCACCCTCGGTCTTAAGATCGGTTACCTCATGGGCGGCGCCGTCGTCATCGAGGTTATCTTCAACCTCCCCGGCATGGGCACCGCGATTCTGCAGGGCGTTCAGGGCAACGAGGCGAACCTGGTTCAGGGCGTCGTCATCGTCGTTGCTCTTGCCTTCATCATCATCAACATCGTGGTTGACATGCTCTACCTGCTCATCAACCCGCGCATCAGGACGGTGTAGATTATGGTAAAGATTCGAGAGAAGCAAACCGAGCAGCTCGAGAAGGCTGCCTCCAAGGGGCTCAAGCTCGGTGGCTGGAAGAAGATGACGCTGTCTTCTAAGATTGCAGCCGTCGTGCTGGTGCTGGTCGTCCTGACTGCGATTCTGGCGCCCCTTCTTGCCCCCTATAGCCCGGTCGAGATTTTTACGGCTCGCCAGGCTCCCGGCAACGGATTTATTTTCGGTACCGACGATAAGGGTCGCGACATTCTGTCGCGTATGCTCTACGGTGGTCGTTACTCGCTGATTATCGGCTTTGGCGCCACTGCCATGGCTCTGGTCTGCGGCTCGGTCGTTGGCGCCCTTGCAGCGGTTTCGCGCAAGGCCGTCTCCGAGACGATCATGCGTATCTTGGACATCATCATGTCCATCCCAGGCATCGCCCTCGCGGCCGTCTTCGTCTCCATCCTGGGCAACTCCGTGCCGTCGATCATCTTCGCCATCGGCTTTATGTACACTCCGCAGATTGCCCGTATCGTGCGCGCCAACATCGTGTCCGAGTACGGCGAGGACTATGTCCGCGCGGTCATCGTTTCCGGCGCCAAGGCTCCGTGGATTTTGATCAAGCATGTTCTGCGTAACTGCATCGCCCCGATCATGGTCTTCACCGTTACCCTGGTCGCCGACGCTATCATCTTCGAGGCCTCGCTGACCTTCATCGGCGCTGGTATCCAGGAGCCCACCGCTACCTGGGGCAACATCCTCGCCGACGCCCGCGGCGGCGTGCTCGCCGGCCGTTGGTGGCAGGCGCTGTTCCCGGGCCTGGCCATCATGATCACCTGCCTGGCGCTCAACATCCTCTCCGAGGGCATTACCGACGCCATGGCCGCTGCTCCCTCTGCCGCCCTGGATCCGACCGATTCCTCCAAGCGTCGCGAGGCCGACCTGCTGGTCTCCGACCCCGTTCGCGCCTACAAGGAGCAGGCCCAGTCCCTCTCCGCTCGCCTTGGCGCCCTGCGCGATGTCGAGCTCAAGCGTGACGATCGCCATGTGCCCGACGAGTCTGTCGAACCGATTCTCTCGGTCCGTGACTTCTGCATTCAGTTTGAGCATCACGGTGATATCAACGTCGTCGACCATGTCAACTTTGACGTCCGTCCTGGTCAGACCATGGGCCTGGTGGGCGAGTCCGGTTGCGGTAAGTCCATCACCACGCTGGCCATCATGGGCCTGACCGATGAGGACGAGCATCTTTCCGGCGAGGTCCTCTGGGAGGGCCGTGACCTGCTCAAGATGAGCAAGAAGGAGTGGTTCGGCCTGCGCGGTACCGATATCGCTATGGTCTATCAGGACGCCCTGTCCTCGCTCAACCCCTCCATGCTCATCTCTGCCCAGATGAAGCAGCTCACCAAGCGCGGCGGAACCCGCAGCGCCGAGGAGCTCCTGGAGCTCGTCGGCCTCGATCCCAAGCGCACGCTCGAGAGCTATCCGCACGAGCTTTCCGGCGGCCAGCGTCAGCGTGTCCTGATCGCTATGGCCCTTACCCGCGACCCCAAGCTGGTCATCTGCGACGAGCCCACGACCGCTCTGGACGTTACCGTCCAGAAGCAGGTCATCAAGCTGCTCAACGATCTTCAGGCCAAGCTCGGCTTTGCCATGATCTTCGTTTCGCACGACCTGGCGCTGGTCGCCGAGGTCGCCCATAACATCACGGTTATGTACGCCGGTCAGGTTATCGAACAGGCGCCCACCAAGGAACTGCTCACCAACCCGATCCACGAGTACACCCGCGGCCTTCTGGGCTCCGTTCTGTCCATCGAGAGCGGTTCGGGCCGTCTGCACCAGGTGCCCGGCGCCGTTCCGAGCCCGCGCGATTTCCCCAAGGGCGATCGCTTCGCGCCCCGCTCGAGCCACCCGCGTATTGGCCTGGACACCCGTCCGGTCTTCAAGCGCGTGCCCGGCACCGAGCACTTCTATTCCGAGCTCCCCGACGAGGTGCTCAAGGCAAATGGTTTGACCCCTCACGCGGAGGTGATGTAGATGAGCGAGACCGCAGTAAACGGCGTCGAGCCGATCATCTTCCTTGATGACGTCCACGTCACCTTTAGGACCCGTACCGGCTCGATTCTGCACCCCAACCTGGTTCACGCCGTCCAGGGTGTAACGATTAAGCTCATGCCCGGTCAGACGATTGGCATCGTCGGCGAGTCCGGTTGCGGTAAGTCCACCACCGCTAACGTCATGTGCGGCCTGCAGGCCCCCACGAGCGGCAAGGTCTACTTTAAGGGCAAGGACGTTACCAAACGTACCGCCGAGGACCGTCGCCACATGGGTCGCGTCATCTCGGTCGTGTTCCAGAACCCGGCCACGGCGCTCAACCCCCGCATGGTCGTTCGCGAGCAGCTGCTCGACCCCATGCGCGTCCACAACCTGGGTACCGAGGCCGAGCAGGAGAAGCGCGTCAAGGAACTCTTGGAGCTCACCGGTCTGCCCAGCTCCGCTGCCGAGGTTCTTCCCGGCCAGCTTTCGGGCGGCCAGCGTCAGCGCGTCGCAATTGCCCGTGCCCTGTCGCTGAACCCCGATGCCATCATCGCCGACGAGCCCACCTCGGCTCTGGACGTTTCGGTCCGCGCGCAGATTCTGAACCTGCTGACCGACCTTAAGAAGGAGCTCGGCCTGGCCATGGTGTTCATCAGCCATGACATCCAGACGGTCCGCTATATCTCTGACGACATCATCGTTATGAATGGCGGCAAGATCGTCGAGCAGGGCGAGGCCAAGCAGGTCTTCCAGCACCCCCAGGACCCCTACACCAAGATGCTGCTCGGCGCTGCGCCGTCGCTGCTGCATCCCAAGCTCGGCGAGTAGCCTCGCTTTCCCTCCCGTGCGCCCGGTTCCCTTGCCGGGCGCACCTCCGTTGCGATTTCGAAAGGTTGGGTTCACGAGCCATGCCAAGTGCTCAGGAGCTACAACATCAATTTGGTGAATATCGAGGCGCCATGCCCCGTCCATCAGATTTCGATCTCTTTTGGAAGGATCGCATGGCCGAGGCCGACGCCGTCGGGCTTGACTATGCGATCGAGGCGGCATCGGTCACCGACGCCGTGACCTGCCAGCTTTTCGACCTCTGGTATACCGGCATGTGTGGCGCTCGCCTTCATGCCAAGTACCTTAAACCCGTCTCGGACGAGCCCGTGCCATTGGTACTTCAGTTCCATGGGTATCCAGGTGCAAGCCGCAGCTGGTTTGAGCAGGCATCGTTTGCGGGCATGGGCATGGCACTCATCGCCCTCGACTGCCCCGGCCAAGGAGGTCCCTCCGAGGACATTGGCGGATTTGAGGGCACAACGGTTGCGGGCCATATCGTCGCCGGTATCGACGGCGACCCGGCCAACCTCTACTATGTCCGCTTGCACCAAGATATTCGCATCCTGTGCCGCATCGTTCGCGAGCTCGAGGGCATCGATCTTGCCCGTGTGTTTGTGAACGGCGCGTCGCAGGGCGGCGGTTTGGGCATTGCGACCTGCGCACTTAACAGCGAGCTTATCAATCGCGCCGCCATCCTCTATCCCTTCCTGTCAGATTTCCGCCTGGTCTGGGATTTGGATGCCGACGACATTGCCTACGAGGGCCTGCGCTATTGGTCTCGCTGGTTTGACGAGGACTCGACTCGTATTGACGAAGCCTATGCCAAGCTGGCGTACTTCGATTCCAAGAACTTTGCCCCCATGGTCAAATGCCCCGTGCTGTTTGGCACAGGCACAGCCGATATTGTCTGTCCGCCAGCGACGCAGTTTGCGGTCTATAACAACCTGACCTGTGAAAAGCGTCATGAGTTCTTTGAAGGCTTTGGCCACGAGGAGATTCAGGATTTTGACGATCTGATCATTCCGTTTTTCTGCAAGGGAGGGGAGGCTCATGTCTAAGTGCGAGAGCAATGTCAATGAGCTGATTGTCCCCGGGCTCGTGGGAATTCCTGGAACGGTTTCGTCAAGGCTCGCAGAATATCGGGACTGGCGCGGTGATGTCCAAGCAGATGTTTCTGATTTAGAGACATGCGCTTCGAATCTTGAGATTCAAGGCCTGGCCATTACGGCGATTGATTTTGTTAACCCCTGCGCCCGTTACTCGGAGGTCTCCTTTGAGCTCGGTGACGATGCGATTCACGCTCGTTTGATCGAGCCTGTCGGTCGTGCCCGAGTATCTGAGCGCGTGCCGCTGTGCCTGATGTTCCACGACATCGATCGGCCTGTGCGCGGCTGGCATCACATGACGAGATTTGCCGCCATGGGGTATGCCGTCCTCGCGCTGGATGACGATGGTGCTGGTGCGGACGACCTGCAGCGGGGGATTTCTTCGCCCGCTTTTGTCGAGCGCGTCCGTTGGGGTTGCGCGTTGGCGAAGGTGGCGCGCAATCTTGATGGCATGGACCCCGACCGCATCTTTGCATGGGGCGAGGGCCTTGGCGGCGGAGTCGCGCTGGCGGTTTCTGCTCTGGACGAGCGGGGCTTCGCCTGCACGGCGGTTGCCAATCCAATTCCCGGTGGCCTTGAGGCGCTGTCGTCTCGGGTGCGCGGATCGGTGCTCATGGGCACATCGCTCATGGATGCCGCGAGCGACCCCAAGGGCCAGTTTTCCGTATTCAACGGTCTTGAGTGTGACCGGAGGCATATCGTCTATGCCAAATACGCTCACGAGCGCATCAATGCGTTCGAAAACGAAGTCGTCGACTTCTTTAACCAAACGTTCTACCCGTGTTCTTTGGCCTAGGCGGCCTGGACACTGCCAACAAGAGTGGGCGGCATAGGGCTGCCCGCCAGACAACTAAGGAGATTCTTGTGGCAACTCAGAAATTCACCGGCGTTATCCCTCCCGTCGTTGTTCCCGATACCGAAGATCACCAGCTCGACGTTGCCTCCTTTGAGCGCAGCATCAACCGCATGATCGATGCCGGCGTCGATGGCTTGTTCTTCCTGGGCTCCTCGGGCGAGGTCGTCTTCTCCACCGACGAGCGTCGCCGTCAGATCATCGCCGAGGCCGTCCGTATCGTCGACCACCGCGTTCCCGTTCTGGTCGGCATCATCGACACCGAGACCGAGCGCATGATCGAGCACGGTAAGGTCGCTCAGGAGCTGGGCGCCGATGCTCTCGTCGCCACCTGCCCGTTCTATGCCCTGCAGGGCATGACCGAGGTCGAGGAGCACTTCCGCATCCTGCATGAGGAACTCGACCTGCCCATCTTCGCCTACGACATCCCCGTGTGTGTCCACACCAAGCTCCCCTGGAAGCTCCTTGCCAAGCTCGGTGCCGAGGGCGTTCTGGCCGGCGTCAAGGATTCCTCGGGTGATGACATCTCGTTCCGCTACCTCGTTCAGGAGAACGAGAAGAACGGCCATCCGATGAGCATCCTCACCGGTCACGAGGTTGTTGTCGACGGCGCTTACCTCGGTGGCGCCGACGGTTCCGTCCCGGGTCTCGCCAACGTTGAGCCCGAGGGCTACGTGCGTCAGTGGAAGGCCGCTCAGGCTGGTGACTGGGCTACCGTCAAGGCCGAGCAGGATCGCCTCAATGAGATTTCGCATATCTGGGATGTCACCTCGGGCGTCCAGGGCTATGCCGGTGGCGTCGGCGCCTTCAAGACCGCTATGAACCTCATGGGTATCTTCGACAGCCCGACCATGCCGCGCCCGGTGAAGGCCATGACCGGCGAGAACGTCGAGGCTATTAAGAAGGTCCTCCAGGACAACGGTCTCCTGTAAAGCTTCCCCGGGCACCCGATCTTGGGGCTCAAGCGGTCGAGCGTGACCCATTAGGTCAACGCCCGACCGCTTTCACCCCAACCTCGGGCACCCGGGAAACCTTTACCAAGCTGCGGCGATAACGCAGCCTTCATTTCCTGTAGTTGTTTTTATCTCCTAAGGAGAGCGACATGGAGAACAAGTACGTCTGCTCTGTCGATATCGGCGGAACTAAGATCGCGACTGCCATCATGGAGTACCCGGCTGACGGTAGTGTGCCCCGTCCCGTCTTTGAGGCCGAGGTTCCCACCGAGGCCCAAGAGGGCGGCGAGGCCGTCTTCCAGCGTATCGAGGCGTCCATCAAGGCCGCTCTCGAGGCGAATCCCGATGTCGAGGTCCTTGGCGTCGGTATCGGCGCCGCCGGCGTCGTCGATCCCAAGACGGGCGCCATCGCGTATGCCAATGAGATCATGCCCGGCTGGTCCGGCGTTCAGTTGGGGCCGCGTCTGCGCGAGGACCTCGGTCTTCCCGTTGCCGTTGTGGGCGACGTGCAGGCTCATGCTCTGGGCGAGGCCCACTGGGGCGTCGGCAAGGGCAAGTTCTCCGTCTTGTGTCTTGGCATCGGCACGGGCATCGGCGGCGCATATGTCGAGAGCGGCCGCGTGATGCAGGGCTTCCATGGTGCTGCCGGTCATATGGGCCACATTGAGTGTTCGGCTGCCGCCGGCATTCCCTGCGCCTGCGGGCGTTCCGGCCATCTGGAGTCGGTTGCTTCGGGCACTTCCATTGGTCGAATGTACGATGAGCGTTTTGGCCGCGTCGACCCCAGCCGTCCTTCGGTCGGTCGCGATGTGAACGATCTGTGCCGTGCGGGCGACGCAAAGGCGACCGAGGTCATCCATGACGCCGGCTTTGCGCTGGGGGCCAGCTTGGGCTCGCTCGCTAACATCCTGGACCCTGAGGTCATCGTGCTTTCGGGCGGCGTGATTCACCAAGGTCCCGATTGGCGTTCGCAGACGTGGAAGGATTCGGTGCACGAGGGCTATGCCAGCCAGGCGCTCGATCCGCTTCAGGACACGCCGATCCTCATCGGTTCTCTGGAGGGCGATGCTCCGCTCATCGGTGCCGCCGAGCAT
>DBEXKF010000155.1:0-1817 GCA_048175045.1 Collinsella sp. | reverse complement strand
TTCCGCCACTTGAGATTCTGCATGCCAACCCGCAGTCGGCTTCCTCCGCGTCTTCTGACAAGGAGCTGGAACAGACTGCCGAGTCGCTTCAGTCCACCTTGCTGGAGTTTGGTCGTAGTGCCCGCGTGGTCGGCTGGATCGCCGGCCCCACGGTGACGACCTTTAAGCTGCAACCTGGCGAGGGCGAGCGCGTGAGCAAGATTTCGAGCCTCGAGGACGATATCGCGCTATCGCTTGCTGCCCAGTCCGTGCGTATCTTTGCCCCGATCCCCGGCACCTCGCTTGTGGGTATCGAGATCCCCAATCGCAAGCGCCAGAACGTCAACCTGGGCGACGTGCTTCCCTATGTGAAGGGCGGTCCGCTCGAGCTCGCCATCGGTCGAGATGCCGAGGGTACGCCGGTCGTCGCCGACCTTGCCAAGATGCCCCACCTGCTGATCGCCGGTACCACGGGTTCCGGTAAGTCGGTCATGATCAACTCCATCATCACGACCTTGCTCATGCGCGCCCTTCCCGAGGACGTTCGCCTGATCATGGTCGACCCCAAGCGCGTCGAGCTTGCGGGCTATAACGGTCTGCCGCATCTTTACGTGCCTGTAGTGACCGAGCCCAAGCAGGCCGCGAGCGCTCTGCAATGGGCCGTGTCCGAGATGGAGCGTCGCCTGAAGGTCTTCGAGCGCCTTAACGTGCGTAAGATCTCGACCTACAACGAAAAGCAGGCCGCCGGCGAGTTTGAGCATTACGACAACCCGCCCCAGAAGATGCCCTATCTGGTCATTATTATCGACGAGCTTTCGGACCTGATGATGGTCGCCGGCAAGGATGTCGAGGCCTCGATCGTGCGTATCGCCCAGCTGGGCCGTGCCGCTGGTATTCACCTTATCGTGGCTACGCAGCGCCCCAGCTCCAACGTGGTGACGGGCCTCATCAAGGCCAACATCACCAACCGCATCGCCTTTAACGTCGCCACGGGCATCGACTCGCGCGTCATCATTGACCAGATGGGTGCCGAAAAGCTTACCGGTTTGGGCGACATGCTGTTCTCCAAGGTCGACTGGGGCAAGCCTCGCCGTATCCAGGGCTGCTTCGTCTCGGACGACGAAATCAACGAGATTGTCGAGTTCGTCAAGTCGCAGAGCGAGCCCGACTACCACGAGGAGATCCTGTCTGCCGTGGCGCCCGCTTCCATGTCAATGGCGGGTGGCGGCGGCATTGTCCGCACCGGAGTCGCCGAGCCGCAAGACGATGATCCGCTCATTTGGGAAGCCGCCCATATTGTGGTGGAATCGCAGCTTGGCTCCACATCTGGCCTGCAACGTCGTCTGAAGGTTGGCTATGCGCGTGCCGGGCGTATTATGGACATGCTGGAAGAAAAGGGTGTCGTCGGACCGCCCGACGGTTCCAAGCCGCGTGAGGTCCTGTTGGACGAGGAGGGGCTTGCCGCGCTGGAATCTGTCGACGCCGAGATGGCACGTGAAGATCGTGAGTTTGGAGGATTCTGATGGCTGCACGCTTTGGTGACATGCTGCTCGAGCAGCGTCGCCGGATGGGCCTTTCCATTCAGCAGGTCGCCAACACCATCAAAATCAGGCCGCAGATCATCGAGTTTTTCGAGACCGGTAACTTTGCTTCGATGCCGCCGCGCGGCTATGCGCAGGGCATGATTTCGAGCTATGCTCGCTTTTTGGGCCTCAATCCGCGCGAGGTCGTCAATGCCTACTTTGACGACCTGATGGCATACGAACGCGAGACGTCCCAGCAGGGCGGTCGTTTTCAGGACGCCGCGGGCTACGTCAATTCGCGTTCCTCGGTCGACA
>DBEXKF010000154.1:0-9523 GCA_048175045.1 Collinsella sp. | reverse complement strand
ATGAGTACTGTTACATTTTTAGTAGCAGCCAAAACCGCCTCAAATGACCTCTTTGCGGCTTCTATACGCCTTCAAATTAATCAAAACGCCCGTTAACATGCTTCTGTGTGCCAACGTTAATGAACATATTTGCTGTTATGCCTATTATCTTGTAAGCTCGATATGAGACTACGCCAGCAACAGTACTCATATTTGCCATTTTTTGCCCACGGGGTATGCCGCAGAAGATCCAACTTGCTCCAGCGTGCCGTACGCCGACCCCCTTCCGGCGAGTGCCGACATTTTCCCAGATAAAACCGACCAAAATAAACCTGTCCCTTTTTGGTAGGTTTCGGGGTGACAAGGGGTTGCACTTTAGCGTGCGACAGCGGATAATGCCGAGCATTCGACAATACGCTTATTGCTCTTTCTATAGATTGAGGAGACCCCTATGGCCATGGAATTCAAACGCAGGCTGCCGATCCCCATGGAGATCCGCGAGGAAATGCCACTTTCTGCCGAGCTTACCGCCAAAAAGCAGGCATTTGACGCCGAGGTCGCCAAAGTCTTTACCGGCGAGGACGCACGCAAGGTGCTCATCATCGGCCCGTGCTCTGCCGACCGCGAGGATTCGGTGCTTGAGTACATGAACCGACTGGCCAAGACCGCCGAGGAGGTCAAGGACAAGCTCATCATCATTCCGCGCGTCTACACCAACAAGCCGCGCACCAAGGGCACCGGCTACAAGGGCCTGCTGCACAACCCCAACCCCGAGGCTCCCGACGATCTGCTCGAGGGCGTCAAGGCCATCCGCCATATGCACCTGCGCGTTATTGAGGAAACGGGCTTCTTCACCGCCGACGAGATGCTCTATCCGTCCAACTACCAATACCTCGTCGACCTGCTGAGCTATGTTGCCGTGGGCGCACGCTCGGTCGAAAACCAGGAGCATCGCCTGGTGTCGAGCGGCATTTCGGTACCCGTTGGCATGAAGAATCCCACTGCCGGCTCTACCACCGTTATGCTCAACTCCATTTACGCCGCGCAGGCGCACCAGAGCTTCATCTTCCGCAACTGGGAGGTCGAGTGCGACGGCAATCCGCTCGCGCACGCCGTTATGCGTGGCTACATCGGTCTCGATGGGCGCACCTACCCCAACTACCACTACGAGCACCTGGAGCGCCTGGCCGAGCGCTATACCGAGCATGCCGGCTATGCCAATCCGGCAGCGATCATCGACTGCAACCATGACAACTCGGGCAAGCGTCCGCTGGAGCAGTATCGCATTTGCAAGGAAGTGCTCGACAGCTGCCGCCGCAACGAGTCCATCTCCAAGCTGGTCAAGGGCTTTATGATCGAGTCTTACCTGGAGGACGGCAACCAGCCGGTCGACGGCGGCGTCTTTGGCAAGTCGATCACCGATCCGTGCCTGGGCTGGGAAAAGACCGACTACCTCATCCACGAGATCGCGGAACGTATTTAGTTACGCGGTTTTACCAACCCGCGTAACGGCTCGACGCTGCAAACCCGCCAGAACGGCAATCTGCCTTTCAGCTTCGACGGCATGACCAGAAGGTCAATGCCGCCTCGTTTCAAGGCACCTTGCTCGCTCTGGCGGGTTTTCGCTGACGTTTTTTCGACCTGCATTGTTGCCAAGGTTGGCACCAATGACTAATGCGGTAACTAGCTACGTCGGTCCGCTTGACCGGCTGGGTTTCCGAGGTGCCCCAGGTCGCCGCGAGAGAGGAGCGAAGCGTACTTTGGTACGCGAGCGACGGTTTGAGCGGCGAGATGGGGTGCCTCGGGAAGCCGGACGATTAAGCGGACGGTTCCTGCTGCGTAATGCAGTGGATATTTCCACCACCGAAGACGACCTGCTCGGACTGAACGCCGACGCACTTGTAGACGCCCTCGCCCCAGACCTCGTCGTAGATCTTCTGGAGCGTGTCAACGGCAAGCTGATCGTTCTCGTCGCCGTACTGCGGGACGATAACGCCGTGGTTGGTGACCAGGTAGTTCATGTAGGAGGCGATCAGCGGCTCGTCGGCAACGCGCGGCTCGGCGTTCTCGTCGGCGTCGATGGTGTCGCAGGAAGCCTGGTCCATGAACAGCGGGTTCACAGGCATGCAGAGCTTGTAGACCTTCATCTTGCGGCCCTTGGCGTCAACGGCGTTGGAAAGGGTCTCGTAGACAGCATGGCACTGCTCGTAGAACGGATACTCGGGATCGTCAGTCCAGATGCAGGCCATGACGCCCGGAGCGATGAACGTGGCGACGTCATCGATGTGACCGTTGGTCTCCTCGGGGTCGATGCCCTCCTTGACCCAGATGACCTTCTCGACACCCAGATAATCCTTGAGGTGTTCGTCCATATAGGCGCGAAGTTCCTCGCTCCAGGGCTCGAACTTCCTCTTGAACTTGGGCCAGATGGACTCGGGATCCTCTTCCTCCTCCAGAACCGCAGAGCAGGTGCGGCCCGGGGAAAGCAGGCACTGGTCGGTCACGACCACGGTACCTTCGCCGTCGACGGTGATGGAACCGCCCTCGAGGATCATGTCATCGGGACGATAACGACGACAGCCGGAAAGCTCAGCCATCTTAAGGGCGATCTGCTCGTCCTTGTCCCACGGGAAGTACAGGCCGTCGACAAGACCGCCATAAGCGTTGAAGTGCCAGTGGTTGGCGCGCTTATCGCCCTTGCCGTTGATAACAAAAGTGGCAGCGGTGTCGCGGAACCAAGCGTCGTCGGTGGTCATCTCGATAACGGTAACGTTCTCGTCTTCCTCAAAGACGGCCTTGCAGTTGGCGTAGTCGGCCTGATTGACGCATATGGTAACCGGAGTGAACTCGGCAATAGCGCGAGCGATGGCGGCATACTGCTTCTGAGCCGGCTTGGCGCCATGGGCCCAGGTATCGGTGCGATGGGGCCAGCCCATCCACACGCGATCCTGCGGAGCGAACTCAGCAGGCATAAAGTAGCCGTCGGCCTTAGGGGTGGACTCGGACTCGGTGATCGTACGCATAAGATTTCCTCCAAATCGAACGATCGCTTGCTGCAGGCGGGTTACCCGCAGCCTAAAACCAAGAGGTGGCGGACGCCCGTTCCCCGGCAAAGGTCGGGGCGCCCGGCGCCGGTTTTCACGGAGTCGCACCGGCAAGCGACGACGTAACCTGGCGCGCGGAGACAAAACGCACGAAGGATACGGAAGAGAGATTGGGGCGGGCGGTGGTTACCAGAGCTATCGTTCACACCCACCCCGGGGAATGGTCAAGTAGCGAGGAGGGTTGGAGCCCCGAATCCGGGTGCTCTAGTCCTCCTCGGACTCCTCAGCGAGGCGCTGAGCAGCCAGCTCGGGAGTGAGACCCTTGTACTCGGTCTCGCGGCCCTTAGCGCTGACGACGCGGACAACCTCGCCAATAAGCAAGAGCACGATGAAGATGACGATCATCGGGACCTTATCGCCAATCTCATCGACAGAGAACGGAATCAGCGTTGCAACGATAGCCAGAATCAGCTCGATGCAGGGAATAGCCAGCATGACCTTCATCATGGCTCCCTTAAACGGAAACGTAAAGATACGCTCACGGTTGGGGTCGTTCTTACGAAGGTTGAGGAATGCCGGGAACATCGGGATGTAGGTCAGCAGCAGGAAGACAACGGAGGTACCGAAGAGCATCCAGAAGACACCGTTGGAGATGGCGTCGATGGGAACCAGCTGCAGGCACAGCACCAGGGAGGCAACGATGGCGTTGACCAGGTTGGCGCCGTTGGGCATGTCGTCATCCGAGATCATCGAGGTGAAGACCTTGGGCATGTTGCCATGCTCGGCAGCATAGCGAGCAACGGAGTTGACGCCGAAGGACCAGGCAGCCATGTTGGCGAACAGCGTGATCAGGAAGGCGATGCAGATGACCTTAAAGATCATGGAATCGCCCACAATAGTCTGGACAGCGTAAATCATGCCGTAGTCGGGATCGATGGAATCGGCCGACACAGCAGCGCCGATGCCAAAGCCAGCGAACAGATAGATCACGGCGATGGACAGGCCGCCGACGATGATAGCCTTGGGGATATCGCGAGCGGGATCGGCCATATCGTCGGTCATGGTGCAAATGACCTCGAAGCCCATGAAGTTAAAGATGATGATCGACAGGTAGCCAAGCGCGTTGGTGTTGGTGAGCTCGGGCAAGAAGGTGGCAGCGGACATATCGTTCGCAAAGCCGTTCTCCATGGCGTACCAGATGCCCAAAGCGCCGACGATAACGGCAACGGCAACCTTGATGATGGCGCCGCCGTTCAGGACCCACTCGGAGTCGGCAGCCTTGGAGCGACCCATAAGATAGACGATCCACACAAAGGCAAGGTCGATACCAATCTTGGCAATCAGATTGAACTCGACGCCAAAGACCATACCCAAAATGTCAGGGAACATGGTGGCCAGCGAGGTAATCCACAGCGGGTAGTTAACCCAGTAGTAGTACGAAATGCGGGCGCCCCACTTGTCGCCCAGGCCATCGCGTACCCAGTCGTAAATGCCACCCTCGCCGTCATAGGTAGTGCCGAGCTCGGCAACGACCATGCCATAAGGGAGCAGGAAGGTCAGAATCAGGAAGATCCACCAGAAGAACTGCTGGTTGCCAATGGCAGCAGCAGGTGCGGCGGCCTCGCAAACGAAGACGACGCAGATGATGGTCGAGATGACCGTCAAGAAGGAAAGCTTTTTCTTTCCGTCGCTCATGATGAGCTCCTTCGCTCAGTCTTGGACAAATCGAGGTCCTTAAGATATTAAGGCAATTGCCGGGCCTCGGTGAGCGGGCGACAGGAGACGAGCATCCGCCGCCCGCAAACGTGCTTCTACGATGAAGTTACGCGGTTATGCCAAACCGCGTAACGGCTCGACGCTGCAAGCGCCCCTAGGCGGCAATCTGACGTTCAATCGTCGGTCGCGTACCGAAGTACGCTTCCCTCCTCTTTCACGTCACCTTGCTCGTCTAGGGGCGCTTTCGCTGACTTATGCTCAACCTGCGATTGTTTTGCTTTGAGTCGGCTATTCGCTGTAACGGGTGGCGATGGCGGCTCGCACCATGCCGGTGCTCATGAGGTAGGTCACCAGGAAGTAGCCACCGTATGCTGCCAGGAAGATTGCACAGGTGAGGCCCACGGTGCCGCCGATGCTCATATTTCCGAATATGCTCACCAGCTCGATGATCACCTTAAGTGCCACAAAGGAGTGCGCCAAGCCCACTGCCAGCGGGAACAGGAAGAATACCGCTTGCTGCGCCATCACCGAATGGCGAATCTGGCGGTCGTCGCAGCCGATCTGTGCCAGCACACGATAGCTGCGGCTGCCGTCGGCCACGTTGGAGAGTTGCTGGATCGACAGAATCGCCGCGCATGCAACGACCAATACAAAGCCGATGTAGATGGCTAGGTAGCTAATAAGACCGTTCATTTGCGCTGCTTGCGTGTACATCTCGGAGCGTATGATGAAGGTTCCCCACGACCCCGACTCCTTGCCGTCAACGAGCAGATTGTCGAGCACAGTGAATTTAATGCTCTCGTCTGCCTCGGTTGTATCCATCCCCTGTTTGTAGTTAACGAGCAGGCTACTGGAATACGGCTGCAGATTAAGTTGGGACAACAGCTCGTCGGCAACGACGACGGTGCCCGGATTACTACCCATCAACGAGTTGGCGATGGCCGCCGTATCTTCGTCCGACTTATCGGCTGCGGGCTTGAGCGTATGCCCGCCCAAGGTAAGGGCATGGCCGCCAGCCATATACTTGGTGTACAGGTCGACCAGCTCGCCGCCCATATCACACGTGAGCAGATACTGGTCGCGACCGATGTGCACCGGCTCCTCGCCCATCATCTGGCGCAGTTTGTTGTACTGGCTCGCCGGCGTCACAAACAGACCCATCGCATCGGCATTGCTACCCCCGAACGCCTTGGGAAGCTTTTCGCCCATGGTCTTGCACATCTCACTTGGAGTCACCGAAGGATCCGAGCCGCCAAGCGGGTAACTCAGATACGAATCGATCTGCACATGCTCACCGGCAACATCGGCGATATTGACCTTCTTGCCGGTCTCGTCGTTGTTGTCCGCCGACTTGCCCTTAATACCGTCTGCAACGTTATCGTGATCGATACGATCGCCGTGCCATGCGGAGTACAAATCGACCGTACTATCGGCCAGCACCATTCGATCGGCCTCAGACGGATTGAAAGACTCTTTGTAGAAGTCGAGCGTATCGGGCGTGTAATAGACATACGTCTGCGACATGTCGGCCGGATTATAGCGCTCCAGATTCTCGTTCATCACGTTGGCAATCGACATACCGCACGTCACCGAGGTGATGGCCAAAAACAGGAGCATCGCGATGACGCCCATCGAAAAGCACACCGTGTTGACCTTGGCCGCAAGCTGGCGCACGGTAAACATGTTGAGGCCGCGCCAATACACGCCGCGCAGGCTCTGCAGCAGCTTGATGAGCATGCCCGAGAGTCCCCAGAACAGGGCAAAGGTGCCCACGGTAACCATAGCGGTCGTAATACCAAACTGGTTCATGGCCTCTTGCAGCTTGCTGTCCGTCGCGGTTAGCGGGAACCCATCACGTAGCAGACGGTAATAGGCCACGCCCACAAGCACCACGCCCACGGCAAAGATGGCAATCGCGATCCAGGGGTTGCGTGCCTTGATGCTCTCGTTGCGACGCTCGGCACCCATAAGCTCGATGAGTTTGGTACGACGCACGGCGCGAAGGTTCAGCAGTAGCGTGAGCACAAACATTACGAGCATGCAGGCAAGGGTCAGGCTGAACGCATGCACCGAGAAAAAGAAGTGGAAATTGGCGATCTGTGTCTTAAAGAGCGAGGCCGTAAAGAACGTCATGAGCTGGGAGAGTCCCACACCCAGCACAATGCCGGCGACAAAGGCGCCGAGCGAGACAATCACCGTCTCGAGCGCCATGATCGTGGCGACGCGCCCGCGCCCCATGCCGAGCACCTGGTACAGGCCAAACTCCTTTTTGCGGCGTTTCATGATGAAGTTATTGGCATACACCATTAAAAAGGCCATGACACCGGCCAAAAAGTACGTCAGGTTGCCGAGCATGCTGCCCATAACCTGTGCCAAGCCCTTTTCATCGATGCCGGCGATGTCGACCTGCATCGAGATGGTGTTAAAGGCATAGAAGACCGTGACGCCCAGGGTGAGCGTCAAAAGGTAGACGAGGTAGTCGCGGCCGGCGCGGCGGACGTTGCCCCAAGCGAGTTTACAGAGCATCGGAGCCCTCACCGCCCATCATGGCAACGACCTCCATAATGCGGTCGAAGAACTCTCGGCGGTCGGTATCGCCGCGGCGCAGCTCGGTGAAAATCTTGCCGTCGCGAATGAACAGCACACGGCTCGTGTAGCTGGCGGCAAAGCTGTCGTGCGTGACCATGAGCACGGTCGCGCGCAAGCGGCGATTGAGGGCCTCCAGGCTCTCGAGCAGCAGACGAGCGCTTTTAGAATCGAGGGCGCCGGTGGGCTCGTCGGCCATGATCATGGTGGGGTCGGTAACGAGCGCGCGAGCCGCGGCAACGCGCTGCTGCTGACCGCCGGACATCTGGTAGGGATACTTGTCGAGCACCTGGCTGATGGACAGGCGCGCTGCCACATCCTGCACGCGGGTTGAGATCTCTGCCGAGTTTGTGCGGGCGATGGTGAGCGGCAGGGCGATGTTCTCGCGTGCCGTGAGCGTATCGAGCAGGTTGGAGTCCTGGAAGATAAAGCCGAGCTCCTCGCGGCGGAACTGCGAAAGCTTAGCCTGCTTCATGCGTGTTACGTCCTGCCCGTTGATACGGATGGTGCCGCTCGTGGCGCTATCGATGGTCGAGACGCAGTTGAGCAACGTCGACTTACCCGAGCCCGAAGCGCCCATGATGCCAACGAATTCGCCGCGGTTGACGGTAAAGCTGACGTCGTTGAGCGCACGGGTCACGTTGCCCAGCGCTCCGTATACCTTTTCGAGATGCGCGACCTCCAGTACCGGGGTCGCCATGTGCGTGGTTTGCATACCGAGTCCTTTCTTGCGATTAGTCTACGGCATCTATAGTCGCAAGAAGACGAGTCGGCTACCATCGATATGGCTTACGCTTGCCTTACCGTTGTGTAAGGTAGGGGTAGTCTTTTTGGGACGGGGCTTTTTTAGCTACCCCATCCGAAGCCTTCGAAGCATGAGGCCGCATTTGACATAGGGCAGCTAAAAAAGCCCCGTCCCAAAAAGACTACCCTGCCCCTTGTTGATGTTGAGGGAGGACTCCTGTTGAAGACTGTTCATGTTGCCGCTGGGATCATTCGCAAGGAAGGATCTGACGAGCTGCTTGCCGTGCAGCGCGGCTATGGCGACATGCAGGGACTTTGGGAGTTCCCCGGCGGCAAGCTCATGCGCGGCGAGACACCCGAGGACGCCGTACGCCGCGAGCTTATGGAAGAGCTGCAGGTAAAAGTCACCAACCTGCGCGATTTTTACACCGTTGAGTACGACTACCCCAATTTTCATCTCTCCATGGAGTGCTACTACTGCTCGCTGGCCGATGAATCCGATAAGCCCCAGAAGCACGACCGCCAGCTCGATATCCGCTGGATTCCGCGTACCTCGCTTGCCATGGTGGAATGGATGCCCGCCGACAAGGGGCTCATTGATGCTCTGATTGAGTTAAAGGAAGATCGGCTTGAGGCCAACGGCGCTGCCAACGACGCCGAGGCCACCACGACCGACGAGCCCGCCACCAAACCCAAGCGCGCACCTAAGCGCCGCAGCAAGAAGCGTCCCAAGCCCGGTCTGCTCGACGGCATCGATACCTCGGACCTTTCCGCCGACGAGCGTGAACTGGTGCGCCGTCGCGCCGCCATCAAAAAGTCCATGAAGGGCAACAAGCGCGCCAACACAAAGCCCGAGCTGCTCGTACGTCAGCGCCTGCGGGACGCGGGCCTTACGGGCTATCGTTTGGAATGGAAGGTACCCGGCAAGCCCGACATCGCCTTCCCCGGGCGAAAGATCGCCATCTTCGTCAACGGCTGCTTTTGGCATCGCTGCCCCAAGTGCAATCCGAGCCAGCCCAAGCGCAACGTTGAGTTTTGGGAGGCAAAGTTCCGTCGCAACGTCGAGCGCGACCACGCTGCCGTGGCAGCACTCACTCAAATGGGCTGGACACCCATAACCATCTGGGAATGCGAGCTCAAAAAAGACCGCATCGACGCCACCATGGAAAAGGTCATCGAGCAGGTACGGGCCGCAGAGCCGCGGCGCTAGGAACGAGCCGTCCACACGCCCCACACAGGCGAGCCACATCCGCGCCACAAACCTTAGAAAGCCCTTAAGCTCAAAACCTTTCAAGAGTGTTACTCGATAGCTTTGACCTGCACTGATAATTGTTCTCGGGGGAAGCGGGCACTGCGGGGCGCGGCAACGGCGCGCGATTTCCGCGTCGCAGCGCTACCCTGATGCTGAATGCCGGGACGATGACCCACTGACCTGCTGACGCCTCTTCGGCCGT
>DBEXKF010000153.1:0-1912 GCA_048175045.1 Collinsella sp. | reverse complement strand
CCGTCAAGAGCCTGT
Organism: Collinsella sp.; assembly: GCA_048175045.1. Classification (GTDB taxonomy): domain Bacteria; phylum Actinomycetota; class Coriobacteriia; order Coriobacteriales; family Coriobacteriaceae; genus Collinsella. Next base: position 1,897 of record DBEXKF010000153.1, on the reverse strand, counting down.
ACGGTCGCTTTATCACCAATTATCTCGTTCGCGCACTTATAGGCGCACTCGTGGTTTTGGCTGCCTATGCCCTCCTCGACGCCTGGGACTACGCCGGCCTTTCCACGTGGCTTTCCGGTGCCGGATTTGCCGGCAACACCACCCTGGCGGACGCAGCCATCAAGTTGGTCGTCACAGCGCTTACCCTGGGCGCGGGCTTCCAAGGCGGCGAGGTCACGCCCCTGTTTGGCATCGGTGCGGCGCTCGGCGGCTGGATCGGTTGCCTCGTCGGAATCGACCCCAGCTTTCTGGCGGCGCTGGGCATGCTCGGCGTGTTCTGTGCCGGCCTCAACGTGCCCATCACCACCTGCATGATGGCCATCGACCTGTTCCACGGCACGGCCGCCGGGTTCTTTGTCATCGTGGCCTTTATCAGCTACCTAACCGCCGGACACCGCGGCGTGTACCCCGCCCAGCGCATCATCTCACCCAAGCGCCGTTCGCTTATTGTGGATGAGGGCGGTACGGTAGCGGATGCTATCGAGCGCCACAACGACCTGATAGAGTAGACGTAAGTATTCGCCGTGCAGCCACAATCGGGGGCAATTCGACCTGAGCGCGACCGCACCGTCACGTCATACGCCGGGAGTCGCCCCATGCACGCAACTGATTTTGGTCGCACGCTCATCATCGCCAACCCAGCCGCCCAGTCGGGTGCGGCGCACGAAGTTGCCGAGCGCCTGCAGCGCTTTTTGGACATGACTGCACGCGCATCCCAGTTTGACCTGGTGCTGACCGAGCGCATGGGGCACGCCAAGGAGCTAGCCGCCCAGGCAACGGGCTATCGCACCGTTATCGCCCTTGGCGGCGACGGCGTGATCCACGAGGTCGTCAACGGGCTTATGACGCAGGATGAGGCGGTCCGTCCCGCCCTTGCCGTCCTGCCCGTAGGCTCCGGCAACGATTTTGCCCAAACGCTCGGTATCGATGATTTCTCCGGCAAGGATTTTGGTGCGCTGCTCACCTGTGAGCTGCAGCGTCAGGACACCGGGCGGATTCGCTCAAGGAGCCCCGCAAGCGGCAGCGGCGAGGCGATCGTCGAGTACTACGACCAAACGCTTTCGGTCGGCATCGATGCCGCCATCGGCCTTGGCACCACCGAGCTGCGCAAAAAGACCGGCTTGACGGGCGCGCCACTCTACACTCTCTCGGGACTTGAGCAGTTTGGCCTACGCTATCGCAACTACCCCATGACAGTCAGCTTTGACGAGGCACCCGCCGAGCGCGTGAGGGCGATCATCATGGCGATTCAGCTGGGTCCTACCTATGGCTCGGGCTATCGCATCTGTCCCGACGCCGACCCCTGTGACGGCACACTCGACGTCTGCTACGCCTGCGGCCCCGTCCCTCGCGCGGTTGCCCTGCCTATGTTCCTTTCGGCCAAGGACGGCCACCATACCAAGTTGCCGCCGGTTCGCATGCGCCGCTGCCGCCATGCCGAGCTTACCTTTGAGGAGCCCGACTACCCCATCCAGGCCGACGGCGAGCCCGTTGTCGCCTCGCGCATCGAGGTCGACATCCTCGCCGGCGCCCTCCACGTCTGGCACCCCACCCGCTAGCCCCACCTAAGTTGCGGTGAAATAGGGACTGTCTTACGGCTTTAGCTGCATAAACAGTCCCTATTTCACCGCAACTTACGAGGAGGCTATTCGTCGCTGCCCGGCTTGCGTCGGTTGGCTTTTTTAATCGCGTTGAAGTGCTTGTCATTGAGCCTGCGCTGGCGAGAGCGCTGAGGCACCTTGGTCTTTACGCGCCGGCGCGGTGGACGCCCGCGACGCCCAAGCTCAGCGCGCAGCTTACGCAGGCAGCTACTACGGTTTTGGAACTGACTGCGGCGCTCGCGCGCCGTCACGGGAAT
>DBEXKF010000152.1:0-5624 GCA_048175045.1 Collinsella sp. | reverse complement strand
AGGGACAACCGGCACCGTGATCTGCGTCACGTAGGTTGTGGGGTCGTCGCTGATGATGTCGTCGATCAGGGCGATTTCGCGTTGCCCCGCTACGCTGCCAACTTGTCAAAAGCCCCGCGCCGGTTGAGTACGGTAAACGCGACAACACAGATGACCGCCGACAAAATCGATCCGCACGGCGAGGCGATGCCCATGGGAAACAGCGTGTCGGAATAGGCGTTCGACAGCAGCCACGCGCCCGGCACGCGAATGAGCGCCACGGCCAGCACGTTGTGCGCAAAGCCGATGTAGCTCTTGCCGTATGCAGCGAAAAAGCCGCTAAAGCAAATGTGGATGCCGGCAAAGATTGCATCGAAAATGTAGCTGCGCATATAGCCGGTGCCGGCAGCGACCACCGCGGCGTCCTTGGCAAAAAAGCCGATAAACGCCGGTGCCACCAGCCACATCAGCACCGTGATCAGACAGCCGTACACCACCGAGATCGTCATGGCGTCCTTAAGCACCTGACGCGCGCGGTCGCCCTTGCCCGCGCCGGCGTTTTGCGCCGTGAGCGCGCTGACAGTGGCGCCCATGGAACTCGGCACAATGAACAAAAAGCTGATCATCTTTTCGACCAGGCCCACGGCGGCGGCGTCGACGAGCCCTCGGTGGTTGGCGATGACGGTGATAAACATAAACGCCACCTGGATGCAACCGTCCTGCACGGCCACGGGCACGCCGATCTTAAGAATGCTGCCGAGCACCTCGGGCTGGGGGCGCAGGTCGCTACGCTTAACGTGGATGTTCGTGCGACGGCTCTTGAGCCACACGAGCGCGAGGGCAACGCTTGCCGTCTGGGCGGTTACCGTGCCGAGCGCCGCACCCACGGGGCCGAGTCCCATGTGGCCGATAAATAGAAAGTCGAGCGCGATGTTGATGATGCACGCCACGCCGATCACGTACATAGGCGAGCGCGAATCGCCCAGCCCGCGAAAGATGGCCGAGAGAATGTTGTACGCGGCGATAAACGGAATGCCGACAAAGCAGATACGCAGGTAGGCGGCGGTGCCTTCGACTGCCTCGGCCGGCGTGCCAATGAGCGCCACGATTTGCGGGCACAGTGCGAGCAGGACAGCGGCCAGTACCACCGAGACGCCCATAAAGAGCGTGATGGTGTTGCCGATGGCGGTCTCGGCGCGATCGAAACGGCGCGAGCCCACAGCGTGGCCGACGATAACCGTCGTTCCCATGGCCAGCCCCACGAGCGTCACGGTAATGATGTAGAGCGTCTGCGCGCCATTACCCACGGCGGTGATGCCGGCGGCACCGCTGAACTGCCCCATCATGTACAGGTCGGCCATACCGTAGAGCATCTGCAAAAAGTACGAGAGCATATAAGGCAGGGCAAAGACCGCGATGGTCTTAAGGACATTGCCGCGTGTGAGGTCGTGTTCCATGGGCGGGGCTTTCTGGCTGGGTTTGTTTACGTACCAGTGTAGTGAAAACCCTATAACGATTGTAGAGTCAAGGTTTGTGATGACGCCGGAGCGAAAAAGTCTCGCGTACCATTATTCCGAGTGAATATGGACACACATCACGAGAACTCGCCGCCGGCGCTAACCTTGCAGAAAACGATTTCGGAATACTTGACACCATTATTCGGCGCGCAATAATACGTGCGTTTGCGAACAACGTTTGATGGGGGTTGAACCTGCGTGCGCAATCTCAAAATACTGTTTTCCTATCTAGGGACATACCGTCGCGATGCCATCCTCGGCGTGTTCTTTGTGTCGGTCGAGACGGTGCTCGAGCTGTTTATCCCGGTCATCATGGCCAACATCATCGATGTGGGCGTGCCTGCGGGTGATATCAACTACATGCTGCTGCAGGGCGCTTACATGTTGGTGTGCGCTGCGCTTTCGCTGGTACTGGGCTTGGGTTATGCCCGCACGTCCGCCCGCGTTGCCTCGGGCCTAGGCGCTAACCTGCGCGAGGCCGAGTACAAAAAGATTCAGACGCTCGCTTTTGGTAACCTGGACAACTACGACGCCAGCTCGCTCGTCACCCGCATGACCACGGACATCACCGTTATCCAAAATGCTGTGGGCAACGGCTTTCGCCCTATGGTGCGCGGCCCGGTGACGCTTATCGTCGGCCTTATCTACGCGCTGATGCTGTCGCGCCCGCTCGCCACCGTCTTTGCGATCATCTTGCCCGTGCTGGCAATCGTGCTGGGCGTCATCACCTATCGCGTGAGTCCGCTCTACCGCCAACTCCAGACCTCGATGGACCACCTCAACGGCGTGGTACAGGAAGACCTCACCGCCGTGCGTGCCGTCAAGGCCTACGTTCGTACCGAGCACGAGGAGGCCAAGTTCGACACCGTCAATACCGAGCTCGCGCGCACTGCGACAAAGACCTTTGGCAGCGCGGTGCTCAACCTGCCGGTGTTTCAGCTGTCGATGTACGTGGCTGCGCTCTCCATCCTGTGGATTGGCGGCCGCATGATTCTCGCCGGCAAGCTGGGCGTGGGCTCGCTCACGGGCTTTATGAGCTACGTGCTGCTGATCATGAACTCGCTTATGATGATTTCCAATGTGTTTTTGCTGCTCACGCGCGCTCTCACGAGTGTGGGCCGTATCGCCGAGGTGCTCGATGAGGAGCCCTTTATCGCCAACCCCGCGGGAGACCTCGCGATTGCGGCGCCAGCGGACGGCAGTATCGAGTTTCGCGACGTTTCCTTTAAATACCGCGCGGATGCAGCCGAGGATGTGCTCGAGCATATCGACCTTCGCATCGAGAGCGGCTCGACGGTGGGCATCCTCGGCGGCACGGGCTCGGGCAAGAGCTCGCTTGTGCAGCTGATTGCGCGCCTGTACGACGCCACCGAAGGCGCCGTGCTTGTGGGCGGACGCGACGTGCGCGACTACGACCTCGCGACTCTACGCGACGCCGTGGGCATTGTGCTGCAAAAGAATGTGCTGTTTACGGGTACCGTGCGCGAGAACCTGCAGTGGGGCAATCCGCAGGCGTCGGACGATGAGCTCCTCGCGGCTTGCCGCGCAGCGTGCGTGGACGAGTTTCTTGATCGCATCGGCGGGCTGGACGGCGAGTTGGGCCAAGGCGGCGCCGGTGTCTCGGGTGGCCAGAAGCAACGCCTGTGCATCGCGCGCACGTTGCTCAAGCATCCGCGCGTGCTCATTTTTGATGACTCCACCAGCGCGGTCGATATGGCGACCGACGCTAAGATTCGCGAGCACATCGCTCGGATCCCCGATACGACCGTGCTCATCATCGCCCAGCGCATCGCGAGCGTCATGGATGCCGATCGCATTGTGGTGTTGGACGACGGTCGTGTCCACGGCGTGGGCACGCACGAGGAGCTGCTGGCGGGCGACAACATCTACCAGGAGATTTACGCCTCGCAGATGGAGTTTGCGGGGAACGTGGACGCCGGCGCCGGCAGCGACGATGGCTGCGCGAATGATCCGTTTTCCTCCGTCCCTGGCGGATCGCCCTTGGAAGGGGGTGAGCGCCATGCCTAAGACCGCAGCCCAAGCACGCCCGGCCGACCTCAAGCGCACCGTGCGCCGCCTGCTCTCCTACATGGGGCATGCTAAGTTCTCGTTGCTCGCGGTGGGCGTGCTCGCCTCCGTCGCCGCCATCGCGAGCCTCGCCGGCACCTACATGGTGCGCCCCATCGTTAACGGTTTGGCCACGGGCGGGGAGGAACTGCTTGCCAAGCAGGTCATCCTGACGGCGATCATCTACGCTGCGGGCGTGCTTTCGGCCCTGGGCTACTCGCAGATTATGGTGCGCGCGGCCCAACACGTGGTGTCCGATATTCGCCGCGACCTGTTCGCGCACATCCAGACGCTGCCGCTCAGTTATTTTGACAGCACGCGCTCGGGCGACATCATGAGTTTTTTCACCAACGACGTCGACACCGTCTCCGAGGCGCTCAACAACAGCTTTGCCAACGTGATTCAGGCCGCCATTCAGGTTGTGGGCACCACGGCTATGCTCATCATCCTTAACTGGCAGCTCACGATTATCACACTCGTGTGCGATGCGGCCATTGTGCTGTATGCGCGCTACTCGGGCGCGCGCTCTAAGCGTTTCTTTGCTGCCCAGCAGGCATCGCTTGGCGACCTGGACGGATATATCGAAGAAATGGTCTCGGGCCAAAAGGTCATCAAGGTCTTTAACCGTGAGGCAGCGAATGTCGCCGGCTTCACCTGCCGCAACGACGAGCTTCGCCGCACCGGCACCGCCGCCGTGAGCTATGCCAACTCCATGGTGCCCATGACCGTCGTGATTGGCTACGTCAACTATGCCATCGTCGCCGTGGCGGGCGGCATGCTCTGCATCAAGGGGCTCGCCGATGTGGGCGCACTTGCAAGCTACCTGGTCTTTGTGCGCCAGGCCGCCATGCCCATCAACCAGTTTACGCAGCTTGGCAACTTCTTGCTCAACGCGTTGGCCGGTGCCGAGCGCCTGTTTGCGGCTATGGACCTTAAACCCGAGGTGGACGAGGGCTGCGTGGAGCTGGTGCAGACGGGCGACGCCGCGTGGGCATGGAAGATTCCCGAGGGCCAGGGCGTGGGCGTCTACGGGCATCTGCATGACGTGGCAGCCGTCGATGAGTCGGGCCGCGCGGTGGCTGCCGACGGCACCGAGCTCACGTGCGGCTTGGTCCCGCTTGCCGGCGACGTGCGCTTCCATGCCGTGGATTTTTCCTACGTGCCAGGTGCGCGCGTGCTCACGGACCTCAACCTGTTTGCCAAGCCGGGGCAAAAGATCGCCTTTGTGGGCTCGACGGGCGCCGGCAAGACGACCATTACCAACCTCATCAACCGCTTCTACGAGGTCGATGACGGCGAGATCACGTACGACGGCATCGACGTCAAGCACATTGCCAAGGCCAGCCTGCGCGGGTCGCTCGGCATTGTGCTGCAGGACACGCACCTGTTTAGCGGCACCATTGCGCAGAACATCCGCTTTGGCAAGCTCGACGCGACCGACGAGGAGGTGCGCGCCGCTGCCGAGGCCGCCTGCGCCGACTCGTTTATCCGCCGCCTGCCGCGGGGCTACGACACACCGGTCACGGCCGACGGCGCCAACCTGTCGCAGAGTCAGCGTCAGCTGCTCGCCATCGCGCGCGTGGCCGTCGCCGATCCGCCGGTGCTCATCCTGGACGAGGCCACGAGCTCCATTGACACGCGTACCGAAAAGCTCATCGAGCGCGGTATGGACCGCATCATGCGCGGACGCACCACGTTTATGATTGCGCATCGCCTGTCCACCGTCCGCGACGCCGACGCCATCATGGTCCTCGAACACGGCCGCATCATCGAGCGCGGCACGCACGAAGAGTTGCTCGCCCAGCACGGCGAGTACTGGCAGCTGGCACATGGCTTAAAAGAGTTGGATTAACCCGTTCGAGCACGATACTTTGACCCCTCCGTGCCCCTCACCTCGCCTCAAACCATCACAACATTCGACGTTTTTCGCCAAAATCGGGAAAAGCATCGAATGTTGTGATGGTTTTTCTGCCACTCGAACGGGCGGAATCGCTTTCTTGCGCACGAAGGTGTGCGGACTCGTGGGCAGGGGAATAAGGTTGGTTATCCGACTCCATTGGA
>DBEXKF010000151.1:0-6138 GCA_048175045.1 Collinsella sp. | reverse complement strand
AAACCTCTTTAAACTTTTCCTCGGCATCCGGCTCTTTGTTGACGTCCGGATGGAGCCTGCGGGCCTTTTGCTGGAAGGCCTTTTGAATATCACGCGAGGTGGCGTCCTTGGAGACACCCAAAATCTCGTAGTAATCTTTTTCGTTCATCGTCGCCATGCGCGGCAACCTCCTGCTCACAGCAGCGTATATATTCCGGTAATTCTACCCGAGCGGCCTAAGCTAGATCCCAAAACAGCTCGAACAGAACATTTCCATCGAGCCAGCCCAGGTGTGTCGGCGCTAAACGAGCTCGAACATGGCCCGCGATGACATCTGCCGAAGTGAAGGGTCCCTCATGGACTCCGAGCGTCTCGGGCACCCAAGTGGCAAGACCCAATTCGAGCGCGCGATCGCAGGCAGCTGCCAGCTCATCGGCCGGGATGACACGAGCCGCGCGAACCAAAAGGTCGGACGCGACACCGCGCGTCATGCGACAAGCGAGCATCAGGTCTTCGGCCGCAGCCTCGCGCTGCGAGAGATATTCGGCCTCGAACGCCGTCGCGTCATCGTCACGTTGCACCAGACGCACGCGGTACGCATCGCCTCGAGAAGACACGCCGGGGAACAAACCTGCAAGACGGTCGAAATCCTCGGCGTCGAGCATGCCCGCGGCAGAACGACCCAGGCCCAGGTAGCCCCGTCCGGTCCAGTAGACAATGTTATGGGCGCACTCATGGCCGTCGAGCGCGTAGCTCGCCACCTCATACGGGTGATAGCCGGCGGCACCCAGGAGCTCGCGTGCCACGTCCATGCATGCGGCCTGAAAATCCTCATCAGGCTCGAGCGACTCGTCGCGGCACGCCATGCGATAAAGGGGCGTCCCCTCCTCGAGCGTGAGCGGGTAGACCGACACATGATGCGGAGCCGCCGCCAGCACGCCATCGAGCGTGCGCTTCCAACTCGATGCGGTTTGCCCGGGAAGTCCGCACATAAGGTCGCACGACACGTCAAGCCCAGCGTTCTTGACCGTCGCGATGGCAGCGAGCGCCCGATCGGCATCGTGAATACGGCCGATGGCAGTAAGTTCGGTGTTATCGAGCGTTTGCACGCCCAGAGAGACGCGTGTGACACCAACCTTGGCAAGCGCAGTGGCAAGCTCGGCGGTCAGCGACTCGGGATTGGCCTCACAGGTAAACTCAGCGGGAGCACACCACGCACGAATACGCCGCGCCAACTCCACCAGGCGCTCCCCCGCCAGCGACGGCGTACCGCCGCCAACATAGACGGTGCGGATTTGGCCAAGGGCCCCAGCCTTGCCAAAAGCATCGAGGCGCGCGAACAACTGCTCAAAATAGGCATCGAGCGCAGCGCTCAGGTCGCACGGAGCAAAACTGCGCGAGTCAAAGTCGCAGTACCGACACTTTTGGGCGCAAAACGGCACGTGCACGTACAGCGCGGTAACGGCCACCCTTAAGCCTCCAGCGGATGAGGGGGCACCGATTCGCCGGCGGCAAGGGCAGTCTCGCAGGCCACCACATCGCGCTCGATCTCATCAACCAGAGCCATGAACTCCTCATACGTGGAGCAGCGCACCACATGGGCACGCCAAGCGGCGGCATGGGGCATGCCTTTTAAGTACCAGCTTGCGTACGTACGGGCACGCGACATGAGCGGCAGGAGCTCATGCGTCAGCGTTAGGTGCTCACGCAGGGCGTCTAAGCGCTCGACGGAGCTGCGCGCCGGCACCGGCGTGCCATCGAGCGCAAGGGCGCGAGCATCACCAAAGACCCAGGGGTTGCCATAGATGCCGCGCGCGATAAACACCGCGCTGGCACCCGAGTCGCGCAGATGCTCCGCGGCATCCTCGGCGCAGAACACATCGCCCGAACCGATCACGGGAATCTCGACAGCGTCGGCAACCTCATCGACGACAGACCAATCGGCCTGCCCCGTATAGAGCTGCGTGGCACAACGACCGTGCACGGCAACTGCGGAGGCGCCCGCCCCTTCGAGCATCTGGGCAAACGTTGCGGCGTTGCGGTCCTCGGCATAAAAGCCCTTGCGGATCTTTACGGTCACGGGCACATGCGCCGCGCCCACCGCCGCCTCGACGATCTTCTCGGCCAAATCGGGCGTGCGCATGAGCGCCGAGCCCTCGCCCTTGGTAACAACCTTGCGGGCGGGGCATGCCATATTGATATCGATGAGCGACAGGCGATCGCCCACACGCTCCTCGACGGCGGCGACGGCACTCGCAAACTGCTCGGGCTTGGAGCCAAAGAGCTGCACGCAAATCTGCTGCTCCTCGTCGGCCGGCAGCACCAGGCGCCACGTTTTGTTGCTGGCATAGGCAAGGCCAGCCACGCTCACCATCTCGCTGTAGGCAAGGTTGGCACCGCGGCGGCGGCACATGATGCGATAGGCGGGGTCGGTCACGCCCGCCATAGGAGCCATAAGGAACGGCTGCTCGGCATAAGCACCCAGCAGCCGCTTGCTGTATTCAGAAAGCGCCATAGACCTACTCGTCCACCTTGAGGATCGCCAGAAAGGCCTCCTGCGGGACCTCGACTGAGCCGATGGCCTTCATGCGCTTCTTGCCCTCTTTCTGCTTCTCGAGCAGCTTGCGCTTACGCGAGATATCGCCGCCGTAGCACTTAGCAAGAACGTCCTTGCGACGCGCTTTGACGGTAGAACGGGCAATGATCTTGTTGCCGATAGCACCCTGGATGGGAACCTCGAACAGCTGACGCGGGATGATCTCCTTAAGTTTGTCGCACAGACCACGGGCCAGGCCATAGGCCTTGTCCTTATGGACGATAAACGACAGCGCGTCCACCTCGTCGCCCGAAAGCAAGATATCGAGCTTCACGAGCTCGGATGGACGGTACTCGTTGAACTCGTAGTCGAGCGAGGCATAGCCCTTGGTACGGCTCTTGAGCTGGTCAAAGAAGTCCAAGATGAGCTCGGCGAGCGGCATATCGAAGCGCATCTCGACCGACTTGCTCGTGAGATGGATCATGTCGGTAGTATTGCCGCGGTGCTCGATAGCGAGCTGCATGACGGCACCCGTATACTCGGGCGGGCAGATAATCTTGGCCTTGAGGTAGGGCTCCTCAATGCGCTCGATGCGCGTAGCCTCGGGAAGGTCCTGCGGACTGCGGACATCGATCATCTCGCCGTCGGTCTTGTAAACGTGATAGTCGACCGAGGGACTCGTGGCAATGAGGTCCAGGTTGAACTCGCGCTCCAGGCGTTCCTTGACGACCTCCATATGCAGCAGGCCCAAGAAGCCCACGCGGAAACCAAAACCGAGCGCCACCGAGGTCTCGGGCTCCCACACCAACGACGGGTCGTTGACGTGCAGCTTATCGAGCGCGTCACGCAGGTTCTCGTAGTCCTTGTTATCAATCGGGAACAGGCCCGTGTAGACCATGGGCTTGGCCTCGCGGTAACCGGGAAGCGGCTCGGGGCAGGGATTCGACGCCCACGTGAGGGTATCGCCCACGCGAACGGCCTCGGGGTCCTTCAGGCCCGTGACCACGTATCCGACCTCGCCGACCGTCAGCGCGTCGACCGGGGTCTCGGCGGGACGCTTGACGCCCACGCCATCGACCAAAAAGTCGCCCTTTGCCTGCATCATGCGCAGGGTATCGCCCTTTTTGATGGAGCCGTCAAAGACGCGCACCGTGGCGACGACGCCACGATACTCGTCGAAGTACGAATCCAGGATGAGTGCCTTGAGCGGCGCGTTCGCATCGCCCTTGGGAGGCGAGATCAAAAAAACAATGGACTCCAGAAGATCGTGGATGCCCTCGCCGGTCTTGCCCGAGACACACACGGCATCATCGGCAGGAATCGCCAGGTCATCCTCGATCTCGGTCTTAACCTCATCGGGATGGGCCGAGGGCAGGTCGATCTTGTTGATGGCCGGCACAATGTCCAGATTGGCGTTCATGGCGAGCGTCGCGTTAGAGACGGTCTGCGCCTCAACGCCCTGCGTGGCGTCGACAACGAGCACCGCGCCCTCACAGGCTGCCAGCGAGCGCGAGACCTCATAGGTAAAGTCCACGTGGCCCGGCGTATCGATCAGATTGAACTGATACGTCTCGCCATCGTCGGCGTCATAGGACACGCGAACGGCATTGGACTTGATCGTAATGCCGCGCTCGCGCTCGATATCCATGGTGTCGAGCAGCTGCGACTCCATGTCGCGTTCGTCGACGGTATGGGTGAGCTCGAGGATGCGATCGCTGATCGTGGACTTGCCATGGTCGATGTGCGCAACGATTGAGAAGTTGCGGATGTGGGAAATGTCAATTGAAGTATTCATGCGGACTATCTTACCCGAGCGGTACAAAAAATGGAGCCTGTTCCATAAAACAGGCTCCATTTATGCGCGTAATCTGTGTGGTGTGAAATTTACAACTTAAGCGTTGATGCTGTTCACGAGCTTGGCAAGACCGGACTTGCGGTTGGAAGCCTGGTTCTTGTGGATAACATGCTTGGCGGCAGCCATGTCGAGACGCTTGGTGACGGTCTTGAGGGCAGCCTGGGCCTTCTCGGCGTCGCCCTCGGCGACGGCGGACTGGACGTGCTTGGTCAGCGTCTTGAGCTCGGACTTGACAGCCTTGTTACGCATGCGAGCTGCCTCATTGGTGCGGATACGCTTCTTCTGAGACTTGATGTTTGCCACTTCTGGAGTTCCTTTCGAGTTCCTTGCAAAAAATGTATGACACCTCTGAGACACGGTGAGGTCATGCAAGCGCCTACTATAGCACGCTCCCCCTCAAAGGGATAGAACGAATTTGTCAAATAGGCAGGTATCATCACGATTTTCTCAAGATGTTCGTAATCCAGAGCAAAAGCGCGGTCTGAGAATCGGCCGAACCCTTGAGCGCGAGCTCCACATCAACGGCACCCTCGAGCGCTGCGACGAGCTCTGCCATCGAAAAGCGACGTGCCCAGGTCAGGTGATTCTTGACCTGCCAGGACTGGAGCTTGAGCGTTGCGGCCAGCTCACGACCCTGTCCGCGCGCATCGAGCGCCTTGGCGACGATAAGCTCGCGGATGCGGCCGCACAGCAACGTGTAAGTCCACACGTAGCTCTTGGCGGGCAGTAAATTGAAGAGCTCGAGCGAGCGGCGCATGTCACGGGTCGAGACCGCATTGAGAAAGTCCCAGGGTTGAACCTCGGCCGTACGTACAATCCAGTGCTCAACGTCGGCAAGCTCAATCTGGGGCGCCTCGACCATCTGGGCAAGCTTAGCCAAGTCGTTATCGAGCATGCGAGTGTTTTCACCCGAACGCGAGACGAGCTCCTCGGCGGCCGCCGTCGAGATCGACTTGCCGTGCTGCGTCGCCATCTGCTGCACGCGGCGCGGAAGCTCCCAGCGCTTGGTACCGGAGCAATCGATCACGGCCTTCTTGTCGATCTTGGCGATCGCCTTATACAGGCGCGTGTTCTTGGCAAGCGAGTCCGCGATGATGAGGCAAACCGTCGTGGGGCTGGGACTCGCCAGATAGTCGACAAGCGGCTCGGAGATCGCTTTGGTGAGTTTTGAGCAGCCGTCAAGGATTACCAGGCGAAACTCGCTGCCCATCGGAAAGGTGTTAAGCGATCCGATAATCGACTCGATATCGGGGTCCTTGGTCATGTCGCGCTCGTCGAGGTTGAACTCGACCATACCCGACTTTTCCAGACGCGCTTTCATACGCGAGACGGCGTGATCGCGCTTGACTCCGTCGGTACCGACGATCAGATATGCCGGCAGCAGACCGGTTTCGGACATTGCGCTCCCCTCCCGCAGGCCTTCGTATTCGCTCCGTGCCATTCTAGCCCAGGGGCCCACCACACGCCAACGACGTCGTCACGGTCGCTGGCATCGCATCGCAAAGCCATTCGCAGTCGGCATGACGGTAATGTCGCCGTGTTCGATGGTGCACGCGAACACACCACCCGCTTCCTTAACGGCATCGATGCAGGCATCGGACGGATGGCCGTATCGATTCCCCTCGCCCGCGCTCGCGAGGGAAAGCTCGGGCTTCAGGACGTCCAGCAACTCAACATCGACTGAAACCTTGGAGCCGTGATGCCCAAGTTTAAGGACATCAATATCCCCCACCTCCTGCACGAATTCCCGTTCTTGGTCGAGCTCGGC
>DBEXKF010000150.1:0-7514 GCA_048175045.1 Collinsella sp. | reverse complement strand
CATCATTATCTGCGGCCTGTTTGCCATGCAGCGCGCCGGCACCTCGTCGATCGGCAAGCTGTTCGGCCCGCTCATGACGCTGTGGTTCCTGTTCTTGGCTGGCGCCGGCCTGTTCAACATGCTCGGCAACCTGTCCATCCTACGCGCGCTCAACCCCATCCGCGGCATCATGTTCCTGTTCTCGCCCATCAACCACTCGGGCATCATGGTGCTCGGCTTCGTCTTCCTGTCGACGACCGGCGCCGAGGCGCTCTATTCGGACATGGGTCACGTGGGCAAGGCTAACATTTACGCATCCTGGCCGTTCGTAAAGGCAGCCCTCATCCTTAACTATCTGGGTCAGGGCGCTTGGCTGCTCGCCAACAACTCCAATCCCCAGATGCTCGCGATGGATATCGTCAACCCGTTCTATATGATGCTCCCCGAGCCCCTGCGCCCCTTTGCCATCGTGCTTTCGGCCGTGGCGGCCATCATCGCCTCGCAGGCGCTCATCACCGGCTCGTTCTCGTTGGTTTCGGAGGCAACGCGCCTCAACCTTATGCCGCATCTGCGCATCCACTACCCCAGCGACACCAAGGGCCAACTCTATATTCCGCTCGTCAACAACATCATGTGGGTCGGCTGTATCTTCATCGTGCTGCTGTTCCAAAACTCCGAGCGCATGGAGAGCGCCTACGGCCTCGCCATTACCGTGACCATGCTCATGACCACGACGCTTTTGACGAGCTACATCGCCGGCATCCTCAAGCACAAGCTGGGCGCCTGCGTCTTCGCCCTGCTCTTTGGTGCCATTGAGCTGTGCTTCTTCGCTTCGTGCCTCACCATGTTCTTTGACGGCGGCTACGTCATGATCTTCCTGGCCGCGCTGCTGTTTGGCCTTATGTACGTGTGGCGCCGCGGCACCGCCATCGAGCGCACGCAGACGATCCTGCTGCCCGTCTCCAAGTACATTGACCAGCTCGGCCGCCTGCGCAACGACGAGACCTACCCCGTGCTCGCCGACAATCTGGTGTTCCTTACCAACAGTCCCGACCCGCTCACGCTCGACCGCGACGTGCTCTACTCCATCTTGGACAAGCACCCCAAGCGTGCCAAGGCATATTGGTTCATCAACGTACACGTTACCGACGAGCCCTATACGCACGAGTATTCCGTTGAGACCTTTGGCACAGACTTCCTGTTCCGCGTGCGCTTGGACCTGGGTTTTAAGGTCAACCAGCGCATCAACGCCTACCTGCGCCAGATCGTTGGCGACCTGATGGCCTCGGGAGAGCTGCCACCGCAGCACCACACCTACTCCATCTACGAGACGCGCGGCAACGTGGGCGACTTCCGTTTTTGCATGCTGCGCAAGATGCTCGCCCCCGAAACGGACATCAACCGCAACGACCATCGCGTCATGGCCATCAAGTACGCCGTCCGCCGCGCCTGCGGAAGCCCGGCACGTTGGTATGGTCTCGAGAACTCGGCCATCATCATCGAGTACGTGCCACTGTTTGCCCGCATGCGCCCGGCCGTTAAGCTCGTGCGCACCCAGGTGCCGCTCGAGGTTCAGATCGAAGAGGCCGAGGAAATGGAAGTCGATATCTTCTCGGACGACTTGGTCAACGGCAACGAGGCCGGCAAGAGTATGAACGTCGATCCCACCGAGCTGCTCGAGAGCGTCGCCGATACGCCCGAGCAACAGCAACTCGACGGACTCGAGAGCACCCAGCTCAACGACGCCAACTTCTAACACGCCACCAGCCATTGACGACAACGGCTCCGCATCTCATAAAAGGTGCGGAGCCGTTTTATGTCGCAACGGACCGGTGAGCTACGAACGACGCGGCTCGGGAACCACGAGCCTATCGGGGCTCGCGCCCTCGGCATCCATCAGGCTCACGTAGCGAATCGACGGATCCCCATACATCGCGTAGTAATAATTGCCCGTGCGCGCGCTAAAGCATCCGGTGTAGATAGTCTTCTCGAACTTGCCATCGCCCATCCTGGACGCCCCCTCGATCATCACCACGCCCTCGAGCGAGCGGAACATGCGGACGACGTTTTCGGTCTCGCTCTCCTTTTGCGGGTAATTGGCATTGAGGTACGCCGCCTTTACAAAACGGCTCGGCGAATAGCAGTCACCCGGAATACCGCGCATGCCGGCACCCGCACCATAGGGCTTGAGCTCGGCGCCACGCCATGTCGCCGTCTGCGGAAAATCGCTTGTGGCCGTGATATAGGTGCGCAGGTTTTCCATGTGCCACGGGAAGGTGGGCTGATTGGCAAGGGTGTCGACCGGATCGTCGTATACATGCAGGCCGTCAGCCATCATCTCGACCACGATGCTACGCTGGCTGTCGCCGATAATCCAATGGAGCAGCGACACGCCCAGCCCCTCTCCGGCAGATTTGGCGACAATCACCGTGTCGCGCAGCGCGGCCTCGACCTCATCGACCGTCGAGAACGTCGCTGCCACCCACAGGGGAAACTCATAGGCCGCGATATTGGTCTTTCCATCAACCGGGCCCTCGGCATACTCGGCATAGCCGGGAAAGTTGAGCCCCGCCACAGCCAGACCCGCATCGTTACCGCAATCGAAAAACATGGGATAGTTCTTGTAATCGATGCACATACCGATCACCGCGTGCGCCGCTGTCGCGTCGTCGATAAACGAATACGGAATGTGAAACCCGCGCGGCATCACGCGAACCTGTTGGCCGTAGTCAAAGCTCCAGTCGAGATTGCGGCCCAGATACATGTGGCCAGAATTATCGGTAAATCGAATACTCGTACACATAGCGCCTCCTAGCTTTACGTTCTTGCTAATTTCATTGTCTCCAAACAAAAAGGCGCTAAACACAAAAGCCCGGACATGACAACAATGTCATGCCCAGACTATTCAAGCAGGATAAACTCAACCAAGTTAACCCCGCAGGTCGTCTAAGGGGTCAAAGTGCCGCAGATTGCCACGAAAGAGGAGCGCCGCGTACTAACGGTACGCAAGCGACGATTGAGCGGCAAGGTGCGGTGCTTTGATCCCCTTAGACAAACTTTCCTAGACAGTGGTCGATCATATGCTGGACCATTTGTGCCTCAAAGCCCGCGTAGTCGCGGCGGTACTCCTTCATCTTGCCGTCGACGATCTGGTCAAAGGCAACCTTGCACTTGATATAGCGCGTGGACTTGGTGACCTCCTCGTGCGTCAGGCAGCTCTCCTCCATCTTGCTGGCGCCCAGGCCAAACACCAGACGGGGGTTGTAGAGCACGTGGGGCTCGCCGGCATCGTCCAGGTAGACGCAAACCTTCTTGGTGACGCCAATCTGGTTAGCGGCAAGGCAGCCGGCATCGTCGAGCGACTTGATGGTATCGATCAGATCCTGAGCAACCGACTCGTCCTCGACGGTCGCAACCTCGCAACGCTGGGACAGGATAGCCTCGTCGTGGCAGAGCTCTTTAATCATACATTCCTCCATAGGGGTCGTTGTAACCGCTTTAGTATACGGTACCCACACATTTTCATACGGAAAATACCGCCCGTCCGTTACAAAGCGCCGAACATCAACATGCGAGGAACAACAGCGTCGTAAAGGGGCTATAGTAGTTGAGTTCGTGTCAATCGGCCTAAACTCGGGGCCGAACAAGGAAAGGGTATGCATGGACGAACTTTTTCACGTCAGTGAGCGCAAGTCCACAATCGGGACCGAACTCCGCGCTGGACTGACAACATTCCTGGCGATGGCCTACATCATCGCCGTCAACCCCGCGGTGCTCTCGGGCGCTGGCATCGATGCGGGAGCGCTCGCCTGCGCCACCTGCCTGGGCGCCGGCATCATGACCATCTGCATGGGCATCTTCGCTAACCGCCCGCTCGCCTGCGCGTCGGGTCTGGGCATCAACGCCATGATCGCGGGCATAGCCACCACCATGTGCGGCGGTGACTGGCACGTGGCCATGAGCGTTATCTTCCTCGAGGGTATCGTCATCTTGCTGCTCGTCCTGTGCGGCCTGCGCGAGGCCATCATGGACGCCATCCCCGTGGTCCTGCGCCACGCCATCTCGGTTGGCTTGGGCCTGTTCATCGCCATGATTGGCCTGTGCGATGCCGGCATCATCACCGCTGGCGCCGGTACG
This sequence comes from Collinsella sp., assembly GCA_048175045.1. Lineage (GTDB taxonomy): Bacteria > Actinomycetota > Coriobacteriia > Coriobacteriales > Coriobacteriaceae > Collinsella. The sequence continues at coordinate 3,398 of DBEXKF010000150.1, read as the reverse complement.
CTCGTCGGCCTGGGCGACATCGCCTCCCCCACCTTTATCGTCGGCATCATCTCCATCGTCGTGACGGTTGCCCTTGCTTCCCGCAACGTGCCGGGCTCGCTGCTCATCGGCATCATCGTCGCCGTTATCGCCGGTATCCCGCTGGGCGTCACCCATGCGCCCGAGGGCCTCATCGCACCGCTCGACTTCTCGACCTTTGGCGCCCCGTTTGCCAGCACCGCCGATGGCAACATGGCCATCGTAAAGGTCCTGACCGACCCGATGCTGCTCGTCGTTGCCTTCTCGCTGCTCATGAGTGACTTCTTCGACACCATGGGTACTGCGATGGCCGTCGCCAAGCAGGGCGAGTTCCTAACCGAAGACGGCAATGTCGAGGACATCCGTCCCATCCTGGTCGTCGACTCCGTGGCTGCTGCTGCCGGTGGCTTTATGGGCGTCTCCTCCATCACCACCTTCGTCGAGTCCACCTCTGGCGCTGCCGACGGTGGCCGCACGGGCCTCACCTCCGTCACCACCGGCGTGCTGTTCATTCTCGCCGCGTTCTTCTCCCCCATCGTCACCATCGTTTCCAGCGCCGCCACCTGCGGTGCTCTGGTCTACGTCGGCTACCTCATGATGAGCGAAGCCTCCGAGATCGACTGGTCCGACGTGTCGCAGGGTTTCCCGGCGTTCATGATTGTCGCCGGCGTGCCCTTCACCTACTCCATCTCTGCCGGCATTGGCCTGGGCTTTATCGCCTACGTGATCGTCGCGCTCTTTAAGGGCGAGGCCTCCAAGATCAAGCCGCTCATGTGGATCGCAGCCCTTGCCTTCCTCGTCTACTTCTTCGTGGCGTAACGGCATAGTCTGTTAAAGCAAAACAACAAGGCTCGGAGTCGCATCGAGCGGCTCCGAGCCTTTCTTTTAGCGTCTGCCCCGTGCCAGCGTGCGACAATTGAGGCTGTCAATATCACAACACCGAGAGAAGCCTGCCTTGGAAGCGCATCAGAAGCAGATAACCGTTTATTCAGAGTGTGCGGAAGGTACGCCCGTCATCTACCTCCCCGTGGTTATGGGCGACGGTAGTGAAGTCTACGAGCGCTGCCGAGAGCTCGACTGCCCGCCATTCGCCCTTGTCGCCATTGGAGGGCTCGATTGGAATCGCGAGCTGAGCCCCTGGGAATGCGACGGAACTATACGAGATGCCGAGCCCTTTGGCGGACAGGCGTCTGAGTTTCTCGATGAACTGCTAAATCAGATAATCCCAGAGGCCGAATCATCACTTCCCTGCCCGCCCACCTGGCGCGGCATTGCCGGCTACTCGTTGGCGGGTCTTTTTGCACTGTGGGCACTTTGGCAAACAGATGTCTTTGAGCGCACGGCGAGTGCGTCGGGGTCGCTGTGGTTCCCCGGCTTTATCGACTACGCGCGCGAGCGCACGATGACAGCTACGCCCGACGCCGCCTATCTGTCGCTCGGTAAAAAGGAAACCAAGACGCCCAACCGCATGATGCGGCACGTACTCGACGATACGCGCGCGATGGAAGAGCTGTTTATCGAGCGCGACATTCCAACAACGCTGGAGCTCAACCCTGGCAATCACTTTGCCCAAACTGACCTGCGCATGGCGCGCGGCATCCACTGGATACTGACGCATTAAAAATGGCGTCCGCGCGTACATACGCATGGACGCCATCTATAATTTGGCTGAACGCAGCTACTATTCAGTAGTCTCCTCAAGCTCGGAAGTATCGAACTCAAAGTCATTACCGGGCAGGATGGCGTTGAGCACAATGCCCACCAGCGAGCCCACGGCAAGGCCCGAAAGCGAAATCGTCACGCCGCCCAGCTCCAGCACGATGGCACCGGCGGTACTGTAGGCAATGCCGAGCGAGAGCACGAGCACCAGAGCCGCAACCAGCACGTTGCGGTTGTTCTGGAAATCGACCTGGTTTTCGATAAGGTTGCGAACGCCCACGGCACTGATCATGCCGTAGAGCACGAGCGACACGCCGCCGATAACGCACGCCGGCATAGCAGCGATTACAGCAGCAAACTTGGGGCAGAACGAAAGCACGATGGCGCAGCAGGCGGCAATGCGAATCACACGCGGGTCGAACACGCGCGTAAGCGCAAGCACACCGGTGTTCTCGCCATACGTAGTGTTGGCCGGAGCGCCAAAGAGCGAAGCCAGAATCGTGGCAAGGCCGTCGCCGAGCAACGTGCGATGCAGACCAGGATCGGCGATGTAGTTACGCTCGCAAGTGGAGCCAATGGCGGAGATATCGCCAATGTGCTCAATCATGGTCGCAAAGGCCAGCGGCATGATGGTGATGATAGCCGTCGTGGCAAGACCGCTATCGAACTGCGGGCCAAAGAGCGCAAACACGGTGTTGTCCCACACGATGGGCAGACCGACCCACGGAGCGGCGGCAACGCCCGAAAAATCAACCTCGCCCAGCACCGCCGCGACAGCATAGCTCACCACAACGCCCAGCAAAATCGGCACGATCTTGACCATGCCGCGGCCCCAGATGTTGCAGATGACGATCACGGCCACGGCGACAACGGCAACAAGCCAGTTGGTTTGGCAGTTGGCAATGGCAGAGCTCGCCAGGATCAGGCCGATGGAAATGACGATGGGACCGGTCACCACCGGCGGAAAGAAGCGCATGACACGCTTGGCGCCAAATGCGCGGAACAGCGCCGCCAGCACCGGATAGAGCAGGCCGGCGCAGGCAACGCCTAGGCAGGCGTAGGGCAAAAGCTCGGCCTCGCCGTTGGGTGCAATGGCGGCATAACCCGCGATAAAGGCAAACGACGAGCCCAGAAACGCGGGCACCTTACCGCGCGATAGAAAATGAAACAGCAGCGTGCCGATGCCGGCGAACAGAAGCGTCGCCGAAACGGAAAGGCCGGTGAGCACGGGCACGAGCACCGTGGCTCCGAACATCGCAAACATGTGTTGCAAACCCAACACGAACATGCGCGGGCGGCCGAGCGACGATGCATCGTAGATGGCATCGGTGACGGCGGGCGTCGAGGATTGGGACATGGAAGTCCTTTCATAATGGAAGGGCGATCAGGCATATCGGATAACCTGCCCGAACGATACGATCCGAACCATTGTACGTGATACGTCATGTCTCGCGCGCGCCGTCACCTGCAAACGGTAACGTTACTTCCAAACGCGCTCAGCAATGCGCTTGACCAGCGCGATCTTTGCCCACTGTTCGTCCTCGGTCAGCTTGTTGCCAATCTCGCAGCTGGCAAAGCCGCACTGGGGCGACAGGTACAGGTTCTCGAGCGGCACATACTTTGCGGCCTCGTGGATACGTTCGACGATAACGTCCTCATCCTCAAGCTCAGCCGCCTTTGTAGTGACCAGTCCCAGCACGACCTTCTTGCCCGGGGCAACG
>DBEXKF010000149.1:0-6869 GCA_048175045.1 Collinsella sp. | reverse complement strand
TGGCCGACCGCCGCATCTTCCCGGCTATCGACCCCGTTGCCTCCGGTACGCGTAACGAGGACCTGTTGGTTGACGAGCAGATGCGTCCGTTTGTCTTTGGCCTGCGTCGCATTCTTGCCGGCATGAACAACACCGAGCGCGCAGCTGCGTCGTTTATCAAGGGTCTTAAGGGCACCAACACCAACCAGGAGTTCCTGGTGCGTTCGGCCAAAAAGCACAGCGACTACGAGCAGACGTTCTAGGTTGTCATCCACACGCAGCGATAGTCATCAATGCAATAAAGGGTCGGGGCTTTGAGCCTCGGCCCTTTTCTATATCGCCGCTCCGCGCTTATTTTTGACCATAAGACTGGCAAGCAGCAGGTTTCCCGTTTCAATCCGACATCGTCGCTTGCAATCGACAGGGCGGTTTCGCATAATAGCTTTAAAGCTTCGCGACGGATAACGCAGATGAAACGAACCATATACCGTTGCTTTGGGGCATAGCCCCGCTTCATCTTCTCTCGCGCAGCCAACTGAATGATGCGATTTGGGTGCTGGAAGATGGGGAGAGCTCATGGCTTCTTCTGATGCAACACAACGAGCAGTCCTTGCCGGACTTTCGTGCGGGATCGGCCTTGCCGCTCCCGTGGTTATGTATGCCGCGACGCTGCCGTTTTCGTCTGTGAACGAGACGGTCGTGGCGGGTGCGGTTCCCTTCGCCGTGGGCGCGGTGGCGGGCGTGGGCATCTATGCCGCCTCGCTGGGTATCTCCGAGTATCGTGCGCAGCGTGAAGAGCGTCTGTTCCAGCCCGATGCCATGGGCGGTGCCGCCAATCTCAATCAGCATCAAAGCGAGTTCAAGACCGCCTCGATTTCAGCTCAGCAGCAGGATGCGACTCCTTACGCTGCGGCTTCTGATTCTCAGGCTCAGGCGGAGCAGTCTACCTCGGCATTCCTTTCCGGCCTGACTGGTGCGTTCCAGCGCCGTCATGCCGATGATGGTGTCCCTACCATCGCTCGAGCCGCAGATGCTATGGACGAGGACGAGGCTTGGTCCATGATCGACAGTATGCTTGACGACGATTCGCCGGTGAGCTGCGACCCTGCACACTCGCGCGACGTCTATCAAGTCGCCATCGACGAGCTCACCAACGGCGGGCAGACCGGCTCCTTCAATCGCGACGACATCGCCGCTGCGGCACGCGCCGTGTCTGGCTCCCAGGCCGCCCCTGCGGGCAGCACGGCGGCTTTCGTGGCACTCGTCGCCAACGCGGCAGCCAATAACGCCTACAGCGCTACCTCGGCGGACGCGAACGCTTCTGCCGACAATTCGTACGTTGATGAAGCCATGGCCGCGGACGAGGAGGCCGTTGCCGCCCGCCGTGCCGCCGAAAGCTCGCTGTGGGGCGCTCCTGCCCAGCAGCAGGCGGCTGAGGCTGCGCCGTACAATGTAAACCTCGCCAGCATGCCTATCATCTCCGGTGCCGCGGATATCGATTTCGATGACCTCGATGAGCCTGCAGCCATCACCGCATCGATTGATGCCCAAGATCGCATCGACACCGGCGACCTTCCGGATGCCTCACTCGAGGTTGATGTCCCCATGGCTGATTACTCGGGCCACGAGGACATGTGGGCCGCCGCCACCGCGATTCTGGATGAGATTGACGAGCCTGCTCCTGTTGCAGCCCCCGCTCCCGTCGCTGCCCCTCAGCCTGCTGCCCCCGCCTATGTCGGCCGTCACAGCGCTGTGTTCCCCGAGGATACTGCCCGTATCTCGCGCGAGAGCATCGAGCGGGCCGAGGCTATTGCCGCCGGCATTATGGAAAACCGTCGTCACGAGCGCGTCAATCAGATCCTCGAGGAAGAGATCGAGCGCCTGCAGTCCTCTACCGCCAAGCGTACGGGCCGTGCCTACCTGAGCGTTATCGAGGGCGGTACCGCCAGCTTCGCGCCGCTCCGCGCGGAGGCATAACTTCTGCATGGTTAAGATCAATCGAAAATGGGCGGTCGTGACCTGCCTGATGGCGCTCTTGATCTGGGGCAATTCGCTGGTTCCCGGCTCGGGGTCGGGCTCGCTGAGCCTAACGGTCATGGAAGCTATCCGCGGTTTCCTGCACGGCGTGGGACTTCCATATGAATGGGTGACCAACTTTGTTGTTCGCAAGTGCGCGCATTTTACCGAGTATATGGTGCTCGGCATCTTGGCAACGCACGCCTTTGATTTTGAGGGCCGGCGCACCTTTGACGTGCTGCTGCCCACGGCGGTGTTCCTGCTGCTGATTCCTTCGATCGACGAGACGATTCAGCTCTTTGTGCCGGGACGCGCCGGCATGATCACCGATGTGATGATCGACTGCTGTGGAGCGGCAACGGGTGTTGTGCTCCGATATCTACTACGATCGCTCATATGTGCCAAAAAGGCCGCCTAGGACGTATGCTTGGTGCTAGGCGGCCTTTTTTATTAGAGGGCTTATATAGGGCGTGGTGGCGTCGTTCCGTAGGTTGGATTTGCCGGGCGCGCCACGCCCTGTGGGTGCGTCTGTTACTGAAGCGCCTGCGCGCCCAGGGCCAGGCAGCCCATGATGCCCTGCTTGCCCTCAAGGCTGTTGTTGACAATATAGGTATCGATGTCGTTGACCTCGGGCGTGACGATATAGCCGTTGAGCATCTCGGCGCACTTCTTGCGCGCGAGCGGCACGATGGGGGTGTGGTCGGCCACGCCGCCGCCGATGATGATCTTTTGCGGCGCGTAGCACAGCGTGTAGGTCATGAGCGCCTGTGCCAGATAGCCTGCGAGCAGGTCCATGGCCTCCGGGTCATCGGCCATGTCTCCGGCGCTCTTGCCATCCCAGCGCTTTTTAACGCCGGGGCCGGCGATGAGGCCCTCGAGGCAGTTGTCGTGGAAGGGGCAGGCGCTATGCTCGCCGATGGTGTCGCGCGGGTCGCGCGTGACCAGGATGTGGCCGGCCTCGGGATGCATCATGCCGTGCACGAGCTTACCGCCCGAGAGCACGCCGGCGCCCACGCCGGTGCCGATGGTCAGGTAGACCACATCGGTAAGGCCCTTGGCGCAACCAAACGTGACCTCGCCTAGGCAGGCGACGTTGACGTCGGTATCGTAGCCGCAGGGGATATTGAGCTCGTTTTGGATAGTGCCCAGCAGGTCAAAGTAGCGCCATGCCGTTTTGGGCGTCTCCAGGATCTTGCCGTATTGGGGCGAGGCGGGGTTGACTGCGGTAGGGCCAAAGGCGCCAATGCCCAGCGCGGCGATGCCCTTGTCGGCAAACCACGCGTTGACGGCCTCGACGGTCTCCTGCGGGGTCGTGGTCGCGATCTGCTCACGCTCCAGGACCGTGCCGTCTGCATAGCCCGTGGCGCAGACCATCTTGGTGCCGCCGGCCTCGAGCGCTCCGATAAGCTGCTGCTCTGCCATAATATTCCTCTCTCTGGGACGAGTTGCTCCGTGACTAAAGTATAGAGCTCAAACCATTTAAGAAAGCGCTATAGAAAGAAGCCTCGCAACGCGGCGGGCGGTGCGAGGCTTCTTTGGTTGCTTTAGTTGCCGGGCCGTCCTTACCCGCGCGGCTTGATTTTATCACGTAGCGACTTGAGGTTCTCCAGTGCCGCGTTAAGCGTCTCGTCTCGCTTGGCAAAGTGGAAACGAATCAGATGGTTGACGGGCTCGCGGAAGAAGCTCGAGCCGGGCACTGCGCCCACGCCCACTTTAGACGCGAGGTCCTCACAGAATTCGAGGTCGCTGTCATAGCCAAACTCTGAGATGTCCATCATGACGTAGTAGGCGCCCTGCGGCACGTTATGCTCAAGACCGATACTGTCGAGTCCCTGGCAGAACAGGTCGCGTTTGGCGGTATAGAGGTCAAGGACCTCATCGTAATAGCTGTCGTCGAAGTTGAGGGCGGTGACGACAGCTTCCTGCAGGGGAGCGGCGGCGCCCACGGTGAGGAAGTCGTGGACCTTCTTGATGCGCTCGGTGATCTCGGCAGGGGCGATGGTGTAGCCCAGGCGCCAGCCGGTGATGGAGTAGGTCTTGGACAGCGAGCTGCAGCTGATGGTGCGCTCAAACATGCCGGGCAGCGTGGCCATATAGACGTGCTCGTGGGGCGCGTAGACGATGTGCTCGTAGACCTCGTCGGTGATGCAGTAGGTGTCGTACTTTTTGCAGAGGTCGGCGATAAAGGTGAGCTCCTCGCGCGTGAAGACCTTGCCGCAGGGGTTGGAAGGGTTGCACAGGACGATTGCCTTGGGGTCGTTGTCGCGGAAGGCCGCCTCGAGGACCTCACGGTCGAAGTCAAAGTTGGGCGGGTTGAGCGGCACATAGATGGGCTCGGCCCCCGAGAGAATGGTGTCTGCGCCGTAGTTCTCGTAGAACGGCGAGAAGATGACGACCTTGTCTCCGGGGTTCGTAACCGTCATCATGGCGGCCATCATGGCCTCGGTGGAGCCGCAGGTGACCACGATATTCTGGTTGGGGTCGATCGGCATGCCCATAAAGTGCTCCTGTTTGGCGGCGAGCGCCTCGCGCATGGCCTGGGAGCCCCAGGTAATGGAGTACTGGTGGTAGAGCGGCTTGGGGTCGGCGGCGATGGTGCTCAGGCTGTTGAGCAGCTGCGCCGGAGGATCGAAGTCGGGGAAGCCCTGCGAGAGATTGACGGCATCGTACTTATTGGAGATGCGTGTCATGCGGCGGATGACCGAATCGGTAAATGTTGCCGTGCGGTTGGAGAGTTCTTTCATGCCGGTCCTTTCGAGGATTTGCAGTGGGGCAAGTTTACTCCTATGGAACCGGTGGGAATTGCTCGAAACGCGCTCGAAAAACTCTTTTCAAAATTCTTGAAAATTGGGGCTTGCATCGCGTGGCGTTCCTTGCAATAATAGTCGAGCGCGAAGCGCACAGGACACGGTGGGTGTAGCTCAGTTGGCTAGAGCGACGGGTTGTGGTCCCGTAGGTCGAGGGTTCGAGTCCCTTTACCCACCCCAGTTCTTGCTTCGTGATGATATCGGGTCGTTAGCTCAGTTGGTAGAGCAGGGGACTCTTAATCCCAAGGTCCAGGGTTCGAACCCCTGACGGCCCACCACACGATATCTCCTCTAAAGTCCGCCATAACGGACTTTAGCTTTGGGTCGTTAGCTCAGTTGGTAGAGCAGGGGACTCTTAATCCCAAGGTCCAGGGTTCGACCCCCTGACGGCCCACCAAAAGATGTTTAACGCGACTGGCTTAGGCTGGTCGCTTTTTTGTTGACCTCGCACGGGGTCGAACCCGAAAGGGCGCGGCCGCTTTCACAGATTGAGTCTACCCTGGGGATCGGTGAAACCGTCAGTACCCTCCTTGAGTTTCTTCTCGTCTGCCTTAACGCGACGCTCGAGCTTTTTTGTATCCTCGGCAGGCGGTAGGTTCTCGGGGACAATTCCGCGGTCGATGAGGCTGCCACGCACGCTTGTGTTGTTCTCGACGTGCTCTTGCTTGATCTGGTCCAGGCCGTACAGGTCGTGTTCCTCGGCGTTGAAGGCCGTCATTGAGTTCGTAAGGTCCTTTGCTTTGATGAGGACATCGGCTAACCTGTCCGCCAATGCCGCTCTCTTGGGTACGCCGAGCTGCTGCTTCATTTCCGCCGTGCTTCTGCCGCCGAATAACGCCTCATCGCCCTTCGACTTGATGATCGCGAATCCTTTGGAGTCCACGCCGCGTTTGAACGCAATACCCGAGAGCTGTTTCTCTGAATCGGATAGCGAGTGACGCGCCTGCAAGCGCTGAATCTCTGCGAAGCGCTGCTCTATGAGCTCTTGGCGGCGCGTCTGCACGGCAAAGTATGCCTGGGCGAGCGCGATCTCTGGCTTGTTTGAATCTCCGTTCTGTGCGATTAAATAGCATGCATAGCGCGTAAGTTTGTAGTCTTTAACCGCGCGAGCGGCGACACCGGCAGTTACCATTTTCGTGGTGTCACGAAAATGGGAATCAACTGGAGTTTTGTTTGTTTCGCATGAGACTTTTGCCCTCTTAACAACTTCGGCGAAGTTCTCCCATCGAGTGTACCCCATGGGTTCCATTAAATCGCGTGCGAGCCAATACTCAACGCCGTCTTCCACATTGGCGTAGCTATCAAGTTCGATACGCCACTTCTCGATATCTCTACTGTCCATATCTCCTCCTCGCTGGTCTATTTTCTATGCGGGCTTTGTCCGCTCTGTATTCAGAATAAGGATACGCTGTCGTGCGGACACGAATGGGCCCCGTGCTGCTTCGAGCTCACGGGGCCCATGGATATCGATTGGTTGTGTTCTGCTTTAGATAGGTGTCCGGTTTAATCCGCTCGATAGTGCGACCCGAGACTTTCGGTTCGCTTGCGCATGGCTTTGACCATTTCCTGTGCCAGCAGAATCTGCGATTGCAGGCGGGCGAGGGCTGCGACTTCGCTGTCCTGGGCTTTCTGTGTGCTCAAGGTCGTTGCCTCCGTCTTCAAGCCCTCAAGCTCGTGTAGTGCCTCGGATAGGCCTGTTTCGGTCCTGTTGATCATGCAAAAGGTGCTCATCGTGTGCCTAAGGCTGTGTGTCAGGCGTTCGGCATCTGTTGTGGCAATGCCGTACTGGGGGAGGGTGATATCCGCCTTCAGGGCCGCCTCAGGCTCTTTCTGCGCTGTGAGGGCTGCCGATGCGCCCGCGATACGTCCGAATACGATGCCGTTGGCGCTTGACAAGCCACCAATGCGGTCGGCGCCGTGCATGCCGCCTGTCGCCTCGCCGCAAGCGTAGAGGCCCTCAACGCCCGTGTGCGCGGTCTTATCGATCTTGATGCCGCCGTTAGCGGCGTGGGCATACATCGCAACGCGCATCTCGTCAGTCGGGGCGATGCCGTGCTCGTCTTGCAG